>CANHJH010000001.1 GCA_947460365.1 Sphingobacteriia bacterium
CAGTCAATTATATTGAGCATTATGGATTGCGCAGAAAAAAAACGCATGAAGGCTATGAACGAACATTGCCTATTCACTCATGGAACTCTAATCACCCGGTAGGTAGACTCATACTTTTAGAACTTTCTCGCCATTCAGATCACCATTATATGGCTAATAGAAAATACCAAATACTAAGGCATTTCGAAGAAAGTCCACAAATGCCAACAGGCTATCCGGGTATGTTATTGTTGGCACTATTACCTCCATTATGGTTTAAAATTATGCACCAAAGAATTAAATGCTGTGAGCAATTACAAATCCCCAACGTGTAAGTTTAAATGAATTAACATCCCTTTCGTTTATAGCAAAAAATTAGGTATAGGAATCACTCAATCAAATCCTATTGTAAGAATAAAACATATAGAATCATCATATTGTTATTACAGATTATAGCAACGTTTATTTATGCTATTTATCTTTATCCTACTCTTCCTAGCTCTATTCCAACACATTAAAATATCTATGCTGAAGCAGATTAATGGGGTTCAAAAGGCAGCATTTTCCTTTTGCCACTTATTTTAGGTGGAGTAAGTTTTTTGGTTCTCTAATGATAAATTCTAATTCCTTATTTTTTTAAATAGTTTCATTCCTTTATTAAAGGCTTCCGCTTCCCATTCTCTATCTTCATAGGGAATATCATTGTAGCTATAATTTACCCCATTCCATAGTACAATACCATTGGCTTTTTTAATTAATGATTTTGTTTCATATTGATAAATATGAATTAGTTCATGACATATTGCTATTTTTGCTTCTTCTAAGGTTTGATTTTTTCGGAGATATATATCATACACTCCATTACTACCAGTTAATAATGCTTCTGCATCTGATGCTACTTTAACATCTTCAATATAAAAAATATTTACAAGTACATCTATACCTAAAGCAGTGGTTCCTTTATTTACAATACTATCTAATACTTTTTGTGAATAACACTTTGATATAATAGTTATAAAAATGAATAAGAATAATATTTGCTTCATCTGTCAATCGATAATAATTGCTCTTCATTATTTATTTAGAATCTCGCTTACCTGTTCAATTGCTAGTTGTTAATAGAACTTATAGTAGAAGAATTATTATTAGCGTTAGTCCATTTTTAAATCATCGTATTATAATCCGGGAGTAAGATTATTCTTACTTGATATATAATAAAACACCATCCCACCAGTGAAATTTTTCATAGGTGGGATGGTGGATTCGATTGAAATTCTTATTAAATGAAAACCCTTGTAACTCTATGCAACTATAACTATTGCATCAGCATTAATGATTTTGGTATCTCTTCCAATTTATATCAGCGCAATAATGGGGGGGGGAATTCTTGATACGCTAAAAGGCAGAAAGAATGTTTGGTTTATTACAAGCTATACTTTTAACTTTAAAAAATGATTAAAATTTAAAGTGCAATGCTATAGTAATTTAAATCAGTCCTAGATGATGGCTGTCAATTTAATGGATGATTATAATCAGTGTTTTAAACTAAATTTTAAAAAATGATCGGATGATTCTGTAAGGAATGAAATTATTATTCCTGATGTTTAGATGCTTTAAAACTACAGTTAATTAAAATACGAATAATACGCTTTGTTTTATGCTTCTATAAATTGCATGTATCAATTGAAGACAGCAATAAATAAATGGCAACAACTATTGTTTACCAATATTCTAGAGTTGCCCCTGCTTTAGCAACAATGGCTCTATTGCTGTTTTCACTTGCGAATCTTATTTGTACTGTTCCATTTGAAGAAGGTTTGATAACCCCTTGAATAATGGCAATGTTTGCGGTAAGACTTGAATTAGTAGAACAGTTACTTGGCAAATTAAATGCACTACAATAATTAACAACTTCAGGATTGTCGATATACCGGCTAACATAACTGATGAATGAGGTGGCCGGTCCGTTAATTGTCCAGCGACAACCGTTGGTGGTTTGCACACTGGTATAAGGAATCATGGCATAAAAACGATAAAAAATACCCGCTAATACATTAAATGATAATCCTGTTACATCTATTAATGTATTTGCCGTTACATTGTTGTTGGTTACATCTGCAGTTAATGTTACCAATGTTCTGCTGAAGTTTTGGGTAGGTTCGGCAAATACGCCATCTGCCCTTAAAAAGTTAGTTGTTCCACCACCACTCGCAGGCACTACTCCATTTAATTTAGCTGTAAAAGTATTTAACATGGCGGTAGCTTGAGTAGTAGTTAAATCTTCCACATTACCTAAACCTTCAGTATTTCTTCCCTTAAATACTTTCGAGGAAATCTGGGTAAGCATTCCATTGTTAATAACATTTGCCCCAATTTCTGTTGCATTGCCAACGGAAGTTACAGGTCCGGTAAGATTTGCATTGGTTGTTACGGTTGCTGCATTGCCTGTAGTGTTTTGATTGAGTATAGGAAAAACACTTACATCTGCTATATTCATCAGCAAATTTGAAATTATTTGAGAAGTAATGTTCCCCTCTGCATCGGCTGTTAGTATTTTCGTATTAACGGTATTGGTTCCCAACCCTTCAAATCTAATGGTACCGTTTGTGTGCAATAGTGCAGTAGGATTAGTCGTTCCAATCCCAATTTTCCCTATATTTTTATTGTAAATATCATTTCCACTTATCTTCCATTTACTACTATCAATATTGTATTTAGTTCCTTTTTGACTTACAACAATTTGTCCAATACTTTTCAATGTAAACGTTGATAAGATTAGTAGTATCCAAGTTTTTCTCATTTAACATGGTTTATTTGGCCAATAACTTTTAAGTTATTGGCCAAATTGGTTATAAGAAAATATTTTATTGGGTTATTTAACCCACTGTACTTCAATTAAATCACCAGCAACCACCATGGCAGTAATTGAAGAAGTTAAATTGATTTGTCCTACTCCTGTAGTATAATCTGCAACTGGTATAAGTTTCACCCCGTTTCTATAGACCCATATTTTTGAAACAGCAGAAGGCATACTCGTTACGGTATAGGTAGATTGATTGGATGTAGCAGTAAAATAATCATTGCCACTTTGCAACAACACTTCAGCAGTTACTCTTTTCAGTGTGCCATCTGATGAGGAAACTACCAGGCTGTCAGTCGCAAGACTACCACTCTGTAATCCAGCTATTTTTAAATTGTTGGTCGCATCGGTTCCAATGGTAGTAGGCTTAGTGAGTGTGCCACCCAACTCTACTAAATTACCCGTCTTGGTTAGTCCATTCCCAAAGCTTAAAGCGTTGAAGAGAGACGATGCGGAAATAAATTTAATTTGACCGGATGTTGGGTTCACTACCATTACACTATCGTTGGTATTTGATCCGGCTTGTAAACCGGTAATTTGTAAAAAATTACTGGCACTCGTTTCAATGGTAGTTACTTTGTTTAAAACTCCACCTAACTCAATTGTCTGACCATTTTTAGTCAATCCGTTGTTGGCCATTTTAGCAAAGCTACTGTCACCAATTTGTTTGGGCGTTACATACAATAAAGTGCTATCAGACTTTGTGATAACAGCTGTAGTGCTAGAAATCACCCATTTGATGTTACCTTTTCGGTCAACAACGTTGGTACTGTCTTTTTGTGCAGATGCTGCAAAGCTGATTGCTACTGCAATCGAAAATAATACTAGTTTTTTCATGAGATTTTTTGAATTTATAATAATTGAATAATCCTAATTTGATCTCCTTGTTTACAAGGAACTTCTGAAATGATGGAGTTGCTGTTATTCAACGTGCATGATATCATGATGCCATTTCTGTATAGCAATATTTTATTGATATCGGTAATGGTAGAAGGTGTTTTGAATATAGTTTCACCATTAGTTGCCACAATTTCTATTTTTGATTGCACGTTGTTAAGCGGATTGGATGATGTTGGTGAGGATGATGTAGTATTACTCGCTTTAATCCATTTAGTACCATCACAATAATATAATCCGGGGGTAAGATCATTGCTGTTTGAAGTATTGTAAACCACCATGCCACCAGTGAATTTTTTCAATGGTGCGCTTACAGTGGTAGACACAAGCGAAATTCTTGGAAGAAGAAACCCCTTGTTTACCGACTCAATTTCTAATATCGCATCTGCGTTGATGGATTTAGGATTCTCCCCAATTTTGATCTGTGAAACAACAGAAGGACAACTGCCTAGTATACATACTAGTAGTAGCAATAAATAATTTTGTTTAGATTTATTTATATTAAATATGCGCATAGTCTATAGTTTTACAAAACGCTTACCGGTTATCATCCTTTCTCCTTTATCACTCATTAAATCAATATAGTAACCGCCCTTCGTTAAATTCATTACGTTAATTGGAATAGTATTGATGCCATTATTGATTTGAACGGATTGAAGTAGTACTTTTTGACCAAGAACGTTGTAGATAATTAATTCAGCCGCACCTGTATAGTATGAATTAAATCGGAGTTGGATGTTTTCATATTGACTAACCGGATTAGGAAAGAGAATTGCATTATAGTTATTACTTGTTTTGCCAATTGCAATAGAAGAAATGCCTGATACCATTGTACCGCTGATGCTACAGTCTTCTATATTGCCTGTTGCAGTTGGTCTTCCGCTTAAGTCAATCCAATTATTGCCATTCCATCCAACCAATCTAAGTTCGGATGGCTTTGCAAAATCAGTCATATTAGGCATGCTCACCGTTATGGTTAAACCCACCCCATTTCCAGTTGTGCCGAATCCAAGATTGTTTCCTTCACCAATTTGCCAATCCCATTGACCGGATTTACTCACTAAAACAATTGGTTCCTTTACAGATGCAATAGAATGAAAGCCTGCATAAGGAGGCGTAGGATCACGATAGTAAGATGGGTCACCTTCCATCCATGCAGTTGCATAAGCGTCCGTTATATATTCAGGTTTTGAAATGGCCAGGGTTCTTAGATCATAGCTACTTCCAACCGGAAATACAAAAGAAGTATTGCCATACTTTTTTACGTAACCGTCAAAATTAATGCTATCAGAATACCCAATATAAATTGCATTTCCAAAAGAGCTAAAGTATCCCGGGTTAAAGGATCTGTCAGATGTCCATATAGTTGTATTGTTTACTGCAATATCAACCGTATCAAAGTTTAATAATTCTCCACCTGCAAATACATGATTGGATTGAGCATGTGCATTAACAATAAGCAATATTTGTGTAGCAGTTATAAATAAAAATTTCATTAATTGGATTTCATGATTTTAACGTTCGTAATTGTTAAAACGGAGTACAATGTTAAAGTGCTTGGAATGCAAATGAAATGACTGTTGTCAATATATAGCATGATACAAATCAAAAAAATTACTGTATCGGTCAGGATAGATATTGATTAATATCAATGCTCTAATACAGTTAATCTAATCCTCAATATTCTTATTTGTTCATTGAATACCTTCTGATATGCTTGCTCCACATACATTTTCATTAGTTGTATACCATAGTAGAGGTGTACAGTTATTGAACTAACAATAAGTACTTATAATTTCTTAAGCGCTCTTTTTTTGATTATATTTGAAATGAGTTGACTAAATACAATTTTACGAATCTGCATCTATCTTGGTCTACTGATTGCTAAACTAATTCAATAAATATCAGGCACACTCGAAAATATGAAAAGACGAACCGCTGTAAAATCAATGCTATTAGCTCCTCTAGCTTCTATATTGCCAACTTTTTTATGGTCATTTCCTAAAAAGAATAGCCTATCAGTTGATCAAAAGCGGGGCGCATTTTCAATAGATGGGAACAAGATTAGGTTTACCCATCCAGATATTACCCAACCATTTAAAGTAACGATGATAGCTGATACCCATTTGTTTAGGGATGATGAACGAGGAGTGGCATTTACCGGATATAGTAAGCGTATGTCTAAAGCATATAACCAAACCAAACACTTTCTTACAGGCAAGGAGATGAATCCAGAAATTGGTTTTGATGAAACTTTACAAATAGCAGTAGAACAGCAGAGTTCATTATTAGCACTTGTTGGAGATATTTTTAGTTTTCCATCGGAGGCAGCGATAGACTGGGTGTTAGAAAAATTGAATAAAATAAACATACCTTTTGTGTATACAGCAGGCAATCATGATTGGCATTATGAAGGGATGGAGGGAACATCAGCGTATTTAAGAGATACCTGGATTAACAAACGGCTTGCTCCTTTATATCAAGGAAGAAATCCCTTGATGCAAACCATTGAAATCAATGAGATTAACATAGTGGTGATAGATAATTCTACTTATGAAATTAACGAAGATCAGTTGCAATATCTACAGCAATCATTGTCAACAAAAAAACCTACTGTATTAATGTTGCACATTCCATTATATGCGCCGGGAAGAAATGTAAGTTTTGGATGTGGTAATCCAGAGTGGAGTGCAAAAACCGACAAGGGTTACTTGCTTGAAAGAAGATTACCATGGCGAGAAAATGGCCATACCAAAACTACGATGAAATTTTACGAAGCAGTTTTCACTTCTAAAAATTTGCTGGGTGTACTTGCAGGACATATTCACAATCAATCCATTGACATTATCAATGGGATTCCTCAAATTGTTACTGAGTCCAATGCTGAAGGAGGTTTTCTACAGTTAAGTTTTTCTTCTTAATTAATATTTTCATACAACATCTTGCTTATTTTAAATTACATAATACGCTGTAAATTTCTAAATATTCATTTCATTAAATTTTCTTCCTCTTTAGAAATACATATACTCTTTACTTATATTTTTGGGGCAATGCAAACGCCACATAAGCATCACTTGACTTCCCTCCCCATTTTGAGCCCCCACATGCAATTACTACGTATTGTTTTCCATTTACTGAATATACTGCCGGGGTGGCTACTCCCGAAGCCGGCAAGTCTATTTCCCATAATACCTTACCGGTAAATTTATTAATTGCCCTAAACATGCCATCAGCAGTTGCACCAATAAAAAGTAAGCCACCTGCTGTAATTACCGAACCTCCATAGTTTTCGCGCCCCGTAGTGGGTATCCCTTTTTCTTTTAATTCTTTAAATTCACCCAATGGAATTTTCCATACATAATTCCCTGTATTTAAATTAATAGCATTTAATGTTCCCCATGGTGGTGCAATTGCCGGATATCCTTCCTTTGTTAAAAATTTATTATAGCCTGTGAATCCGTATGAAGGCTTAATTGCAGCTTGCATATTTTTAGTTGAACCATCATATTTTTTTGTTTGTTCTTCTTTGATGTTTAGTATAAAAGATGCAATTGCATTTTTTTCTTCTGTTGAAAGATGATTAAAACCGGGCATCATTCTTCTACCCGTAGATAGCAATTGCATTAATTGTAAAAGCGTATATTTTTTTTCAGTTCCAATGATTGATGGGTAATCTCCTGAGCCAAGTCGTTCGGGTCCATGACACCTCATACAATTTAATTGGTAAAGTCTTGTACCTGCTTCCAAATTTGTAACAGGCTTGTATGCATTGGGTTTATTTTCAACTAAATTAAGAACCCATGCCATTTCATTTGCATTTACGTATAAGATATTGGTTGATGGATCTATTGATGGGCCACCCCATTCTCCACCTCCATCATAGCCGGGTAAAATGATAGTGCCTTGTGTGCTGGGTGGTGTATAAATACCTTCTGAACGATAAGCATTAAAACGTTTTAAAACATCTTGGTAGGATGAATCACTTATAAGTTTGTTTAAATCATTCTTTGTTAAAATTTGTCTTACAAAGGGCTTCGGTAATAAAGGAAAAGGTTGAGTAGGTGAGAGCTTTTCTCCCGCAATCATTGTATTGGTTGGCACAGGTTTTTCATAAATTGTAAAAAGTGGTTTCCCATTTACTCGATCAAATAAAAAAACAAAGCCTGTTTTAGTAGTTTGTGCAATTGCATCTATTTTTTTACCCTCTTTTTCAAATGTAAACAATACTGGAGGGCTCGAAATATCCATGTCCCATACATCATGGTGTACAGTTTGAAAATGCCATATCAGTTTACCGGTTAAGGCATCAATTGCTAAAATACTATTGCCATATAAACCATCACCAAGCCTATCACCACCGTAAAAATCATTGGTAGGGCTACCTACACCCGCATATAAAATACCCCTCTTTTCATCGAGACTAAATCCAGACCAACTATTGGTAGAGCCCATGTGTTGGTATGCAGTAGAATCTTCCCAGGTATTATAACCGGGTTCACCTGGGTAGGGGATAGTATGAAATATCCATAGTTGTTTACCGCTTCTTACATCAAAAGCTCTAATATGTCCTGGTGTTTCTTCACTCACTAAACCACTCACAATAAATAAATCTTTAAAAATCATAACTGGTGAAGTGGGTGTAATAGAAACGGTTGATTCATCTTTTCCTAAACCTTTAGCAAGATTAACCCCTCCGTCAACGCCAAAATCATGAATAAGCTTACCGCTATTGGCATTTACAGCAAAAGCTATTGGCCCAACGGTATATATAATTCTTTTGTCGTTACCATCTTCCCAATAGGCTACTCCTCTATTCATATTGATGCTGTTGCGATGCCAGGTTTTATTGGCTAGCGAATCAGCAGGATCAAACTGCCATTTTTCTTTACCGCTGGTAGCATCAATTGCAAAAAGTTTCATTTTGGGAGACACGCCATAAAGAGTGCCATCAATAATAATTGGATTACATTCAATTGGTCCAAATTTGGTAGAGTCATTATTTTCTGAATGATAAATCCATGCAACTTGTAATTTGTTTACATTTAATGTGTCTATTTCAGCTAAACTTGAATATTTGGAATTTTCTTTACTCCCGCCATATACCTTCCAATCGCTGTATTTATTAATCAGATTATTTTCATTTATCCAATAACCAATTAATAAAATAAGAAGAAATAAAATAGAAAATAAAATTAGCAAAAAACGAAATGAAACTCTCTTTAAGCGCATAGTAAAAGGATTTATTCAAAATAGTTTAAAAAGGGTATTCTACCAAAGAATATTTACTATTGGAAACCTTACGATATGTGGCCATCATTCAATGCCCACAAATTCCCCATAATTTTCCGGGTCTATTATGGTAAATGCTGCTTCAGCATAACTTAGCTTAAAGGCTTGTGGTATTTTCACTTTTTTGCTTATTCCATATTTTATTTCAAATGCTGAAATTCCTCCCTGATATACTTCTATTAAATCAATTTCTTGTTGATTGTAGTTTCTCCAAAAATACATTTGTCTATCTTCTTCTAAATAGGCGTTTCTTTTCAATCGTTCAGCAATCAGATAGTTTTCCCAAAGTAATCCTATATCATTCCGCATAGCGGGGATTCGAAAATCCTGTATCACAGCATTCCTAATTCCGTTGTCATAAAAGTACCATTTCGAACCCTTGGATATTTCTTTTCGCTGATTGGTACTGTAAGATGTCAGCTTAAAAAGTATAAATACCTTTTGCAGTAGGTCGAGATAGTTTTCAACAGTAATTTTGTTGATGCCTAGTTTTAAGGAAAGCTCATTAAGGGACACTTCCGAACCTACTTGAAATGCAATCAATCTCAATAAATCAATTAACTTATTAGCGTGTTTAATATCTGCGTATGCAAGAATATCTTTCAGTAAGTAAGATCTGGTTAATTCTTTTAAATAGGATTCTTTTTCTATGGTAGTTTTAAGTTGAAATATTTCCGGGTAACTTCCTAAAATCATTCTTTCCTCTAGGTTTGATTTTGTTTTAATTGGGTCTTCGGCTAATTCCAATTGAGCGATGGGGTATAAATTAAAAAGATGTTGTCTGCCAGTTAATGGTTCTCCCGTAGTATTCACTAAATCTAATGAGGAGGAACCGGTGGCAATAATAGTTAGTTGAGGCTGGCTATCAATCATTAATTTGAGAATTAGTCCAATTTCAGGGATAGCCTGCGCCTCGTCAATAATTAATAAATCAGTATCACCAGTTAACCTTTGGTAGTTTGCAATCGTCCTTTTTTTAAGTACTTCTTGCACATCAAAATCCTCCGCATTCAGCATCAGTATTTTACCTTTAAACTGATCCTTTATTTGATTGATTAAAAAAGTTTTACCGACTCTTCTTGTCCCAAGAATCAGCAGCACTTTATTGCTACCAATCAATCGTATAATTCGTTCTTCGAGATGCCTTTTAATAAACATTTTTATATTTAATTATCCAAATGTAAGTAAAAATGGTCAGTCTACTGACCAAATTACTAGTAAATTAGTCAGTAGACTGGCTAAATTCGGGTTAATAAATATATTATAAATAATAATTTATATGCAAATTTTTCGAAAAACATAAATAAAATGCTCGAATTCATTAGGAAATAGATGGGTTAACAGAAATTGAAGTTAAATTAAAAGGAGAAACTATTTGGTTGAATCAAAAACAATCGTCAGATTTATTCGATAAAGATTCTGATACCATTGGCTACATATAAAAAATGTATTTAAGGAAAAGGAACTTTCAGATATTTGAACTACCAAGGATTTCTCAGTAGTTCAAATAGGAAGGTAGTAGAAATATCAGACAGGGAATCCTTTTCTTGGCTGAACACATTTAGTAAAGGATTGCAATTATTAGATGATTATGATCATGAACAATTAGATACAAAGGAATTCAGTTGTTACCAGCATCTTATCCAATTATCGAAGAATATATGTTGGTTTTGAAGTATATGCAACAGAAATTTAAATCAGATGTATTTGCTAAAATAAAATACGCTTTCAATTTTTGTTATAGATTTCCTAATTCAAAATCCCTTAACATTTTGTATACATTCGAATAAATACTTTCGTTCCATAATCCTACTCTATAGAAATACATTTACTCTATTGTGCAAATATTTAATCTGGCAATCTGCTTTAAAATGTAAATGCACACTGGTATTTATTCAATCATTATAAAAACTGGTAAATGAGAAAATATATAATTCATTCAAATAACCTCTTTGTAAATATAGCCATATCAAAAGGGCTAATTAACTGATAACTTCATAAGTTAGTAACGCTAATATCCATTTTTTTTAGTTTAATCAATGTAAGAATAGCTGTTAAACTAATAAGTGTTTATTAGGCCAATTCCATGAGACTATTAAAAACAATAAATATGAGAAAAATATTTTTTATTTTTTCAACGCTTGTCTTTACCATCAATCTATTTAGCCAGTCATTTGAAGTATATATAAGTAAAGGAAAAAAACTGTACCAAGTGTCAAAATATGCAGAATCAGTCACATGTTTTAATAAAGCAATTGCATTAACAAAGAATTCCGAGGAGGCTTATATGTATAGAGGCCAAGCAAAATATTTTTTAAAAGATTATGATGCTGCAAAAAAAGATTTTCATAAAACAATTAAACTTAATCCTGAAAACCCCATTGCTTATTATAACTTATCTACTATATTGATATTTGAAGAGGAAAATTCATATCAGGAAGCCATATCAATTATAGACAAAGCTATCGAAATCGAGAATGATGAACCCACTTATTATTCTAATAAAGGATTTGCAAATTATTATATGAAAAATTATCGGGAAGCAATAAAAGCATTTACGCTTGCAATTTCTCATAATTCAATGGATGTTTCAGACTATTATTATTGTGGTAAATCTAATTATATGGTTAAAAATTTTACTCTTTCGGAAATTAATTTTAATAGAGCGTTAGAAATGAACAGTAATAATGGTAGTGCCAAATCAAGAGCTAAAATACTATATGACATGGCCTTTACAAAAGTTGGTTTAGAAAAATATGCTGATGCAATTCTATGTTTAGATACTGCTTATTTATCGGATAGTAGTTTTACAGAAGCATTTTATGTGAAAGGAAGGATTAAGAGTGACGAAGGAAATTATATTGATGCCATAAAGGATTTCAGTTTTTATTTACAAACAAATGCTAGTGATTACAAAGCATATTATTTTAGAGGCGTTGCAAAATGTAAAATCAAAGATTATGCCGGTGCAATTGATGATATTAATATTGCTATACAGTCAGATTCTACAAAAGCAGATTACTTTCAATACCGGGGTGAGTCGAAAGTGTATGCTAGCGATTATACCGGTGCTATGATCGATATAAATAAAGCGATAAAATTAGACTCATCTAGCAGCCCAAGCTATTTGATTAGGGCAATTTGTAATATAGCATTTAAAGATGATTCCGCAGCCATGAATGATTACAATAAAGCCATATCCTTAGATTTTAACTCTACCATTGGGTATAAGCGGAGAGCCGATTTTAAAGAATTATTACAAGATTATACCGGTGCCAGGGACGATTACGATAAAGCAATTGCTCTTGATCCTAAAGATGGAGAAGCCTATTATTCTAGAGGCATGCTTAAACTAAAATATTTGAATGTAGATGATAGGGGATGTGCAGATTTATCTATGGCAGCTGCTTTGGGTAATAAAGATGCTTTAGATGAAATAGAAGAGAATTGTGAGTGAGATAGTTGAAGAATATTTTTATAAAAAAAACTCAACCTCAAGTTTGATTTCCGATAAAATATGCTTGATGCGCATTGGAAGCCTGTGCTAAATGCAGATTACATCCTAGACCATTTGTATTTTTCGGTTTAATAACAACCCACCTTTTTTCTGAACTAAGTTGTATGTCTTCAACTAACTCAAACCCTAAAACAGATACATAAAAATTTATAGCCTCATCATAATCTTTTACCAAGATTGAAATCTGACCTATTCTTCTTTCCATAACTAAAAATAAGCTATAAGACATTAATCTCCATGTTCTAATACAGTTAATCTAATCACCAATATTCTTATTTGTTCATTGAATACCTTCTGATATGCATGCTAGTCATGGGGTATTATAAGTTGTATACCATAGTAGAGTTGAACAGTTACGGAACCTTTACAGTTTACGCGCCCTCTATCAGTATCACTTTTCCCTCTTTTGTTAATTGATAAAAACCCTGCATCATCATTCCACAAACCGATAGCCAACCCCTTTAATGGTGATGATCTCTATGGATGGATCATCTTTTAGGTACCCCCTCAATTTCGTAATATATACATCTAGATTTCTGCTGTTAAAAAATGAATCATTTCCCCAAATATGCATCAGCAGTTGCTTACGATCTATAACATCATGTTTATTCACCCACAAAAATTTGAGCAGTTCAGCCTCTCTGTAGGACAATTTCTTTTCATTACCATCTAGTTCAAGAAGTTGTCTTTGTTGTTGAAAGCGGTAACGCCCGATACTAAGAACATCGGTCCCATTTAGTATGGTTTGTTTTTTTGCCAGCAAATGCTCCATTCTAACAATTAATTCTTCCATGCTAAAAGGCTTACGTATATAGTCATTGCCGCCTAATGTAAATCCTTTTACCACATCTTCCGTTTGTGTTTTAGCAGTGAGAAAAATTATCGGCACATCTTTTCTGGTTTGCCTAATATCTTTTGCCAATTCAAACCCACTTCTGTTAGGAAGCATGATGTCTAAAATGCAGATATCCGGTTCGAATTTTATAAATGCTTCGATAACTTTTGCTCCATCATCTATCATGATTACCTCAAATCCTCTGGTTTCCAAGGTTTCTTTTACAATCTTACCAAGCGATAATTCATCTTCTACATATAATATTTTTACACGCATACCATGGGTAATTGAATAGTGAATACAGTTCCTTTATGCGCTCTATCAGATACGCTGATTGTTCCTTTATGAAGTTTGATGATCTGCGCTACATAACTAAGTCCAAGTCCATAGCCTTTTGTATTATGATGATCCATATGTGGAACTCGAAAAAATGGTTGAAAAATTTTATCCTGATACGCTTTTGGTATGCCAATACCTTTGTCTTCTATTGCAAGTATCACTCGATCATTTTTTTGTTCTATTGTGATATCAATTTCCGGTTTACCCTCACTATATTTTATTGCATTGTCTAACAAATTATACAACACACTGGTTAGGTGCAGCTGATCTCCTTCAATAATTATATCCCTAGACACAGCATGTATATTTACACAGGCTCCTGATTTTTCAAAACGAACTTTTAGGGTTAGTAACACACTTTCAATAAGTTGTTGAAAATGAATCTTTGTTGGCTCAATCTGTGCGGCATCTTTTTCTAACATAGATCGCTTTAGAACATGATCCACAAGTAATTCTAGTCGGTTTAATTCCGACACAGATATATTAAGATATTCTTTAGATTTTTTCGCATCATCCATGGCATTAAAATTTTGTAAAGCTTCTAATGCTACATGAACAGTTGCGATGGGTGTTTTAAGTTCATGCGTTATATTATTAAGGAATTCATTTCTTATATCTGCCAGTCGCTTCTGCCGATGAAGGGTATGATAAATAAATACAAACGCTGTAATAAGTATCACAATCATTAATACTGCGCCTGCAATTTGCACCTTCATTTGTTGATATATAAACTTTCGTATGTCTGGATATAGTAACTGATAACTATATGGACTTTTAATGCCGGAGAATTGTGCAGAAGTGATAAAACCTTTTAGTGTGTCTTTGGTCTCATCTAATTTAGGAAGTCTATGCCATTCCCATTGTTGACGAACTACCTGATAAGGAAGTGATTGTTGGTTTATTGGAATATTTTTTTGAAAATATTTTTTTATAGATGCTATGGGTACAGAGTCGTTCAGCGTTTTATTATCAGTAATCATTCGAATGATCGGAGTCTTGCGAAAAGACATCCTACCAGACTTTCGAATATTTTTTTTATTGTCTACCGGCATCTTCATGATAATGGGACGCTTAGTAAAATGGGTATCCCTTACTAATGTTATATTGATTCCTTTAGTCTTCAAATTAATTGGTTTATTTATGGAATCAACTATTCTATCGTTTGCTAGTTTTTTTGATTTAATAATGAGTGTTTCCATCAGTTCGGGTGGGAAACCGAGTTGCTCTTTCGGACTAACAATGCGAATAGATGCTATATTTTCGGGTTTTATCGAATCTAATACATGCACAGCATTGCTATCTGTAAAATAAGCACCATTCAAAGTGAGTAGTATCTTTTGATTTGATTTTTTAGCAGCCGTGCGTTTGGGTTGAATCTTTTCTTTTTCTGCATATAGCGTGTCTGCCAACTCGGCAAACAACAAGCTATCTTGCAAAAATCTAGTACGTTGCAGTTGATAAAAACTGTTTCTGAATTGTGCGTCTATTCCCTTTTGCAGATTAGTACACTCATCCTGATAGAGCCTTAACAGCCAATACGATTGTCCGAGTGTTACCAATAAAATGGTCAGAATCATCAAGATAAGAGATATACGAATGCGCATCACCTAACAAAGGTAAGTAAGCATTTAAAGAAGAAGTGGTTGTTAACATTAATTAACCTTATTTCAACTGCGGCTAACCAGCGCGGTGAATACATTTGTTTGTAAAATTCACTATATGAAATTAAGATTATTATGTACCGGTTTTTTAATAACTACCGGTTTGCTAGCCCAACAAAAAACGGGCGTTGTTATTTATGAGCGCAAACAACACTTACACAGAAATGTGAACGAGGAAATGCGTGCGATGATACCGGAATATAGAATCAATAAACAGATGCTGCTTTTTACAGATCAACAGTCGCTCTATAAAGCTGTTCCCATCGACGAAGCCCCGGATCCATTCAACACAGGAAGGGGTACTTCTTTAAAGCTTGGCGGTGGAAACCTGGAGACCTATTTTAATTTCGGACTAAATAAAAAGCTTACAGCTGCTGAATTATTTGGTGATGCTTATCTGATAAAAGACACCATTAAAATACAAAAATGGTCGCTGTTTGAGGAAACCAAAACAATTGCTGGTTTTCTTTGCAGGAAGGCAATTACCACTGCTAAATCTTTTCGGCAATCTGTAAGAATAATGGACGGAGGCAGTATGTCGGGGAAACAAACTCCTCCTGTACCTAAGCAGGTAGATACAGAAGTGGTTGCCTGGTATGCCGAAGCACTGCAATCTCCTGCAGGTCCGGAAAGTTATTTAGGTCTTCCCGGAGTGATTTTGGAACTGGATATAGATAAAGGAGCAACTACTTTTTTAGCAACAGCAGTCCAACCATTAAACGACTTCTCTCTAATAAAAGAGCCTAAAAAAGGTAAAAAAGTAACACAGGAAGAATATAATAATGAAATGAAACGAATGATGGAAAACATGGGATCAGGTTCCATTCAATTAAGATCCGGTCTATAATAAAATGAAAGCAAAGGACTTTTAGTCCTTTGCTAATTATCTATTTGGTAAAAAAATTGCTCCGGTATTCTTTCCGCTTTTATTTAGGATATACAGAAATGAAAACATGAAATACCTGCTTAATACATTAAATCTGCTGTCTTCAACATATTGCTGATTGGCTACTCTACTGATTCCAACATTTTGACTCAGCACATCATACGCAGTTAGTTTTACTTCTCCACGTTTATTCTTCAGAAAACTTTTTGAAATAGATGCTGTCCAGTAAGGTATGGTAGTATTGAAGCCCGCAGCCCTCCCACTATTTATGGTATAGGTAAGGTTGTTGAATAAGTTAATATTCCCCGGCAAATAATTGGTCATTTCTATTGTAAAAGCTTTCTGAAGAAAGGTATTATTGAAAGCAGGTTGAAGCGTATAAACCGCTTTACTGAAATTCCATTTGGCTGAAGCATACACCAATAGTTTATTGTCGAGCGCAAAGTTCCAACTCAGGCTAGTATTAAAGGATTGATTGGTCAACTTGTTTGTATAACCATTTATAAAAGTTGGTGATTCATTGTAGTTCATGCCTATTCCAAAATTAACAGTAGATAGTAATCGGCGCAACCCCAAGCTCGTATTGATATTCACTAATGCATTAACAGCACCATCCGTATTAACCGGGGTAGTTGTTCTTTGTCCGGTCTTTGCAATTAAATCCGATTGTACGATGGCATTATTTGTTTGATTAATAGAAGCTATCATAAATAAATTGCTTCTTTTGGGGATATTAATGTGTGTGAATTGCGCAGACAGCGATTGAATATAGGATCTTTTAAGATCAGGATTTCCCTGATAGATATTTAGTGGGTCAGCAATATCCGCTACTGGCTGCAGTTGAGTTGCCGAAGGCATTTGCGTATTGGTACTATAGGTAAGGTATAGATTTGTTTTTGAACTTACAGTAAAACGCAAATCAGCCGATGGAAGAATATCGTTAAAAGATTGATGCAGTGTATTCCCAACTGATTTGTTCTCGCTGGTAAGTGAAGATTGCTGCATACTTGCTGCAAATCCGGTATGGATCTTTTTAATGTTCGACCTAAATCTGATGGTACCCCCTGTTGCATCTTGATTCATACTAAACATATTTGTTAAGCTGGTGTTGGCAATGTCAAATTTCCCGTTTTGTGGATTGTAATTCAGGGTTTGCCTATCACTGCTACCCTTGCTGCTATTGTAATATCCGGTTAACTCCATCAATGTTCGTTTACCCAATTGCTCGGTAAAGGTGATCGATCCATTGAATAAATTGGATAGAACATTCAACCTATTGCGCTGATTAAATGTTGAATCACTTGATGGAACGCCAAGTGTAAAAAAACGATTTTCTGTGCGTAAATTACCGGATGATTTATCTTCATTGTATCCAACCATAACATTTGATGAAAAAGTTCTACCCTTTTTTCTAAATCGTTTACGAAACAATATATTATTCTTGAACATCAGTCGGTCCGTAATATTATTCCTATCCGTAAAACCATTATTAAGCAACTGGTTATCTGTTGTGTATGATTTAAATGTATTGAAGGCAGTAAGCGCTTCTTTTTGAAGTGAAAGTTGTGGACTGATCCGTATAGAATGAAAGCTGTCAATTTTTTGATCGATACTTGCATTGAACCGTTGTTGTTGAGTTGATTGATTGTTTTCTGATTCAGAAATATTTGTAAAATTATTACCTGGAAATAAATTATTTCGAAGACTGTTCTTTGCTGCATGTAATTGAATAGTACTCAATTGAAGACTGGCATTAATATCTGTTTTCTTTTTCCGGCTATCGTTGATGTTGAGCCCGCCTGCATAGGTATTGGCAATACCTTGTTGTTGATTGCCCATATCTGATACGGGTAAACCTAAATCACCCGCATTAATCATCGTTGAACCGGAACTGAGCAACGACTGATTAAAGCTAAGCATATCTGTGAGGGCAAAACCCCGTTTGTTGGTATTATTAGCCATGCCAATAAATGAAAGTTGTTGATCGGTATTAAAGCGATTAATGGTTGCCTGACCGTCCAATCTTTCCTGTGTTCCACCTGCCATTGAAGTCCTTCCAAAAACAGCTTTGAGTTTATCCTTTTTCAGTACCAGGTTCATTGTCGTTTCTGTTTGCCCATCATCCATACCGGTAAATGCTGACCTGTCCGATTTCTTCTCATATACCTGTACCTTATCTAACCAATCGGCATTAAGATTTTGTGTAGCCATTTTAGGGTTGCCGGTAAAGAACAGTTTGCCATTTACCAGCACATTTCTTACAATTTTTCCGTTGAAGCGTACATTCCCTTCTTGGTCAACCGTTACTCCCGGCATTCGTTTAAGCATGTCTTCCACAACAGCGTTTGGCGGTGTTTTATAATTTTCGGTATTGAACTGTATGGTATCATTGTACAATTCAACCGGAGGTCGTTTAGCTGTAACTAATACACTATCTAACGTTGATATTTCTTTCAGAAACAATGAATCAACATCGAACGATTGATGCTTGTTTACCACAATATCTTTCCAAAGCGGCGCATAACCAACATAAGATATAGATAGCGTTAAATGTCCGTTAGCAAGCAATGGAATAGAAAATCGGCCGGTAGTATCACTAACAGTAACAAAGAGCACACTGGAGTCTTCATTTTTAATTAATGATACGGTGGAATAAGCTAGCGGTTTTTTGAGAGACTTGCTAAATATTTTGCCTGATATCGAATAATGTTGGGCAATTAGCAAAAAAGAACAATGTAGCGACAAAGTCAATAAAATTATTTTAAGCATATACAGTGATTTCAGCCAAAGCTATTCAGCACATGCTGTAGATGTCGTTAAGAAAGATGATATTAGGGTTAATTATGGTTAACATAATTGATTAACCATAATTAACCTATTGTTAGCATTAAAAGTTATAAAATTGTTCATGCGTTATTTGTTCATCATCTTTATTGTTATCGCTGTAAGCGGAAATGCCCAAAACAAAATAGTTGGATATGTTTTTGATGCACAGCAGCATGTTCCCTTATTGAATGCCAGTGTTTTTTTAAACAACACTTCCATAGGAACCCAAACTAATGATAAAGGTTATTTTGAATTAATAGTACCTGCGGGTAAATTCGAGTTAATTGTGTCTTCCATAGGTTATCAAACCTATCAGCAGGTTATTAATGCGCCAACTAATTTACCACTAAACATCATACTTCATCAAAAAATTGAAACGCTCGATGAGGTTGTGGTGGTATCAGATGCTTATGAAAAAGATGGTTGGAAGAAATGGGGCAAATGGTTTTATGAACAATTTATAGGCACATCATCATTTGGAAAAAGATGTAAGATAAAAAATCCTGAAGTGATAAGATTTAGGATTTCACCCAACAAGCAATTAATGACGGTTATCGCTAAAGCCCCCTTAATCATAGAAAATAAAGCTTTAGGATATAATATCCGATACCAGTTAGAAGTATTTCAATACGAGTTTGTAAAGCAAAGATTATTTTATGCAGGGTTTCCATTTTTTGAACAGATGAAAGGAGGAACTCGTCAATTACAAAGATGGAAACGCAACAGAGCAGATGCTTATGATGGTTCAGCCCTGCATTTTATGCGATCATTGTACAAAGATCAATTAACAGAAGTGGGTTATGATATGCGTTACTTGTTTAAATACCGCAACGAAGAAAAAGAAAGAGTAAAACAGGTATACAAAAAGCGCATATTAACACAGGGAAGTGTTATTGATTTGGGAGGCGATAGTTCAGCATATTATCAGCGTATTTTACAACAACCCGATATTAGAACTGAAACAGGTAAAAATCAGTTAACGAGAGATAGTATTGGGTTTATGAATGATTCTTCCGCATTTGTTTTCAACAACAAACAGTATATACAGGTATATTACAAAAACAAGCCTGTTCCAATGGCATATCAAGCATTGTATCCCAAATCAAATGCAATATGGCTATCCGAGTTGGTTTTAATTAATCAACAACCCATAGAACTCTATCAAAATGGCGCGTATTACAGTCCAACAGATTTAATGTTAATTGGATTTTGGGCATGGTGGGAGAAGATTGGTACTTTGCTGCCGGTAGATTATAACTAATGGTGCTTTATAATAGTTTAATACTACATTAGTTTTTTACTCGTGTATATTTTTATTCAATTTATTTCAACCTCATCTTTTATCATTTCTTGTGTTAATTTATATGATACACTTAACTTTCATTTGATTTTTAGTAGTTTACAAATAAATTATTTTGTTATATTATATTAATTCATAACTTGCATTTTCTTTTAATCAACTAAATACATTTTCATGAAAAAACACGTTACAAATTTCGTTCTTCTTTGCGTTTTATGTGTGTCATTGTCTTCATGTTACACTCAATCTTACGCTGTAGGTAGTGGAGCACAAACTGGTGTTACAGTAAAAGAGAAAAACCATTATCTTATTGGAGGCCTTGCACCATTAAAAACTGCAAATCCAACTAAAATGGCTGGTGATGCAAAAAATTATGAAGTTACTACTACCCATTCTTTTGTTGATGGTTTAGTTAATTTATTAACAGCAGGTATATACACTCCAACAACAACAATTGTAAAAAAATAGTCCAATTAGTTTTATACAAAAAAAGGATCTTTATTAAAGATCCTTTTTTTTTGGTTTAATTTGAATAAATGAAGTTTTTATAAGATCCCTGCATCGGCTGAATCAAATTTCATCCCCTTAAAATTTGTTTATAAACCTAAAAATTGAGCGAAATCAGCCCCACAAGTATCATCCATATTATGATAAATGGTATAAATGCGTATTTAATGAGTTTCTTTTTTCAGGGTAATCTTTTATTACGATAAAAATAAAAAAGAGGTCGACTTAAAAGTATAAAACACGCTAAAATCACCCTCTTTGTGGTCTCGCCCAGGATCGAACTGGTTGATAAAGCATCCGATTATGTATCTTGTTATTGGTTGAATACTCCACACATCATAACCAATCTGTGCCATTATATGTTATTTTAAACATTTCTTGTATCTCATTAATTGAATGTACGCTTCTATTATTATATAATAGATAACTACTAATTTCATCATTATTGTAATGTGAAAATGTTTGCTGACCAAATTTAATTGGTATTATATGACAATACAGCCGGTATCGTTGTGTACAATATAAATTTTCTAATTTTTTGGATTTTGGGTCATAAGTTCTTGCAGCTGCAAAAGCAAATGATGCAGTTGGAAATGATTGTAGCAATAAGGGAATCACTTTTGCGCAGGTCATCATGATATTACCCAAATCTCCTTTATTTACAACTAAAGAATATTTATAATCGCTATTACGATGTTTTTTGCAATAGAATTTTATAGTGAATACTTCAGCTTGATGATATTCTGCTCTTACTATATAGTGGTGATGTGTAACGGGAGAATAAAACTTATAAATATAATTTGCAAGATGTGCTGAATCATCATGACAGGTCTCACTCTGAATAAAGTTTAAGTCATAACCTGAATAATTAAAATTCAAGGGACTAATAACTTAATATCCGAATGATTTTCAATAAGTTTAAGTGCAGAAGACTTTTTGGTATCAACGGGGTGAAGAATACAATTTTTTAAAGTAAAAGCTGCAGATTTTGTCTGCTTAGCGGAAGCATCTGACCATTTAAGTCGAATTCCCTTAGTAGTTTTATTTAATTTAGTGTTTTTCAACATATATTAAAGTTACATAATTTTGTCTCAATTTGCAAAAAAGCAAATTAAATCGCATAAAAATGCATGGCTGATATAAAATTTGCTAATTATTTTGTTCTAGTATGTTAATCAATAATTGGATTTGCTTTCCTTAAAGATTATTGCAAAGTTTCAATCATTACTGTGGTCTCGCCCAGGATCGAACTGGGATCTAAAGTTTAGGAAACTTCTATTCTATCCATTGAACTACAAGACCTCACCGATATTTTTCCGATTGCCGCAAAATTAGTAGTTTTAAGTAGTACATCATCAATAAAACCAAATCTAAATAAACAAAATGGTTAGTGCTATTCCATGTACTTTTAATCGTTCATCCATCACCCATCACTCCATCAATTCCCTAATATGATCCGCCATTTGTTATTACACATACTATTCATTACCCTTACTACCAATATAATTGCGCAGCCCAAGCCTAAGGCAACCATTAATCATATTGCGCAAACTGTTGTAAACCTGCAGCAAGCCGCTCACTTCTATTCCAATATTATTGGGTTAGATACCATACCCGAACCATTCCACGACGGGTTACATATTTGGTATGCCATAGGCTCCAAAGCCGCCCTACACATTATTGGAGGTGCTCCACAAATTGTTCCGCATTATAAAGGTCATCATCTTTGTTTTACCGTGCCCTCTGTAACCCAACAAATTGAAGTACTTAAAGCCAACGGTATAAAATGGGAAGACTGGGCAGGAACGCCTTACGCAACCACCAATAGGGTAGATGGCGTAAAACAAATTTACCTACAAGACCCCGATGGGTATTGGCTGGAAATTAACGATGCGAAGGAATAGTTATTTGCCGGGCTGTTTCAATTGCCAGCCCGTCTTTTTCTTTTCTTCGTCTACTATGGCCTTCACATCGGCCAATAGTTTTTTAGCGTCGTAAATAATGCCATCTTTTATGGTATAGCTAACGCCCCCTTTTCTAATCACTTCATTGTTATCATTCAATTCTATTGCTCCGGTTCCATACAATAATTGCAAGTTCTGCAAAGGATTGCCATTTACTACGCATAGGTCAGCCAGTTTGCCCACTTCAATAGATCCAATTTCTTTGTCTGCCCCTAAAGCCTGTGCAGCATATAAGGTAGCTGATCGTATTACCTCTAATGGGTGAAAACCCGCTTCACGCAGTAGTTCCAGCTCTCTAATATAGCCAAAGCCATACAGTTGATAAATAAATCCATTGTCGGATCCGGCAGTAACCCTGCCCCCTCTGTTTTTATATTCATTTACAAAAGTCATCCAGAGCTGATAATTCTTTTTCCAAGTAACTTCCTGTTCGGTACCCCAGCTATGCCAGTAAGAACCATGTGATACCCTGCTGGGCGCATAAAATTTCCAAAGAGAGGGGAGAGTATACTCTTCATGCCATTCCGCCCTTCTGGCGCGCATCAAATCTCTATTTGCTTCGTAAATATTAAAAGTAGGGTCTAGTGTAAAATCATAGGAAATTAGCTCATTCATTACTTTATTCCACTTCTCGCTATAAGGTGCTGCCGCCTGTGCCCAAAGCTTACCGGCCTCTTCAAATCGATGTTGTTCGTTGTTGTAATTGTAGTCTGCCGGATAGTTCTGTATCGTTTTGTTTTCAAAAAGCGCTTCGGGTAATCCATACCAATGTTCCATACTAGTCATACCCGCTTTGGCTGAGTTAACCACATTCCAACGGGCAACATCTAGCTGGGCATGGTGACAAGTACTGCGCAGTCCAATGCGCTTATTTTCTCTGATAGCAGCATCCATCACTTCCGGAGATGCTCCAAAAAATTTAATACCATCGGCACCCTTCGCGGCATTTTCATTCACCCAAGTTTTTGCTTGTTCAGCAGTAACAATAGGATTTTTGCTACCCATACCAAATGCAGTGTAGGCATATATTCGGGGAGCAGTAATGGTGTTGGCTGCACTTTTCTTTTTATGATCCAATACCCACTCTAAACCATTGCCGGTAGAGGGGTCTTTAATAGTAGTAATACCGTGTGCCATCCATAATTTAAATACGTATTCTGCTGGCGTGCCTTGCTCGGTACCACCAATATGACCATGCATATCGATCAATCCGGGTAACACATACATGCCTTCGCAATTCATTTCTTTACCGCCTGCTTTTAACACAGGGCGCCTTTTATCGTTAATAGGCACACCCGGACTACCAACCGTTGCGATTTTTACAATCTTGTTTTGCTCAATCACTAAATCAACCGGACCAAAAGCAGGTGAGCCTGTACCATTAATTACGGTTACGCCCCTTAAAATCAATTGGGTATAAGGCCCATCGCCCTCTTTTCTATTGGGAGATGGAGTAATCTGCGCTTGTAAAAAAAGTAGGGTACAGCTTAAAAGCGTGGAAAAAAGCAATTTCATACGAAGGGTTGTTTAAATATTCAGCTTAAAGCTAAGGAAAAATATAAAGTTGGGAGGCTAATTGTGGTCGAAGGGCATTTCCCTAACCTGCTATAGGTTAAAACTTATTATCTTTGCTGTCCAAATAAGGATTATGAAATTTTACAATATCATTATTAAATACAGATTTTGGTTGAGTTTGGTAGCAATTGCATTAGCCATTTTTGTAAATATTACCAGTGGATTCTGGCCATCTTTTGTATTATATTTACTTGGTGTGATAGGATTAGCCAGTCATTTTTTTATAGGGCCATTGCGTCTGATTCAGGAACCAATGGAAAAAGGGGATATGGATGAGGTAGAGAAAATCCTAAAATCGGTTTGGTACCCTGGTTTATTGTATAAGCCGGTTCGATCTACCTTTTATACCATTAAAGGCAATTTGGCGATGATGAAGCAAGATTTTGATAGTGCCGAAATACATTTAAAGAAGAGTTCATCTTTGGGGGCACCCATGCCAGAAGCAGAAGGAGCCAATAAGTTACAGTTAGGCATGATGGCTATGCAAAAAGGCGATTTAAAGCAAGGAGAAAGTTATATCCGAGCTGCTATTCGTTTGGGTATTGCCGATAAAGAAAGTGAGGCCGTAGCTTACATCAGCATGTGTCAAATTTTTATGAATAAGAGAGAGTTCCGCGCTGCGCGCGAATTTTTTAGAAAGGCCAAAGCTTGCAAGCCAAAAAGTAAACAAGTAATCGACCAAATTAAAGAAGTAGAGAAATATATTTCTCGTATGCCGGGTTAAAATTTTTACTTTCGAATTTATATCCGTGCTTCAACTCCAACACATCACTTCAGACAACCATGACTTAGTAACCATCCGACAGTTGTTTACCGAATATTCCAATGAATTGGCTGTAGATCTGTGTTTTCAAAGTTTTGAAGCAGAGTTACAAAATCCGCTTAAAAAATACGGCCCTCCATCAGGAAGTTTAATCATTGCATATTGGAATAACCTGCCTGTAGGAACAGTTGCCCTCCAGGCATTAGCAGAAGAGGGTGTTTGTGAAATGAAGCGATTGTATGTTCAAGCCAACTACCGAAAATACGGCATAGGGGAAGCCTTGGTAAAAGCAATATTGGATGATGCCAAACAGTTGGGCTACACCAAAATGAAACTCGATACCTTAGAACGGTTAAAAGCAGCCATAGCGCTTTATCTTAAAAATGGTTTTAGTATTACTACCGCCTACTACCACAATCCTTTACCTGAAGTGGTGTATATGGAAAAGATACTGTAATCATCCATTCCCCATTCCCCATTATCAATTATCAATTGTCAATTGTCAATTCCCCATTATCAATTGTCAATTATCAATTGTCAATTATCCATTGCTCAATCACCTCCGGAAAATACTTATGCTCCAACGCATGTACTTTTTGCGCTAAAATTTCAGGAGTATCACCTGGCTCAATGCTGCACTTCGACTGAAAAATAATGTTCCCCTCGTCGTAATGCTCATTCACATAATGAATAGAAATACCGCTTTCTTTTTCTCCAGCGGCAAGCACTGCTTCATGCACCCGCATGCCATACATTCCTTTCCCGCCATAATTGGGCAATAATGCCGGATGGATGTTGATGATGCGTTTAGGATACGCATCTATAATGCAAGCGGGCATCTTCCATAAAAATCCTGCCAATACTATAAAATCAATATGTCTGTTCTTTAGCTCCGCTAAATAGCTATCCGGAGCCAAAAAATGCAATTTTTCAATTAGCAATGTCTCTATTGCATGATTTTCGGCTATGCTCAGCACACCTGCTCCAGGTTTATTGCAAACAATCAACCGTATCTGAACAACTGCGCTCCCCTTAAAATATTGAATAATTTTTTCTGCATTAGATCCGGCACCGGAAGCAAAAATGGCTATGTTAAGCATGGTAGTATTGGTATTTTAGGAAGATTTACCCGATATTTTAGTCCAGATTCGAATTAGATACCGCTTAAAAAACACAAACTGTCCAAGCGGAATACTAATTGTAAGCACACAAAGCGGCCATACTAATGTAGCTAACATGATATAAATCAGCACATATTCAGTCCCCTTTTCAATAGTGGTGAGAGAGAGTATATACTTTGATACATAGCTACAAAGGCTGCCCCCAAATGCAAAAGTGGAAAAAATCAACGCAAATTGAAGCCAACTAACTTTCCATTTATCTTTTAATTTATTAAACATCTGGCAAAAGTGGTGCAAAAAATCAATACAAATACTTAAAAAATCAAATTGCCACCTCTTTTAAGGCTACATAGTAAAAATTGCCGTAAAAAAAAATATAAATGATTGAGTAATTGTCACAATCGTATCATATTTTTGCACCCGTTCAAGGAAATTTTTCCACACTAGAACCATTGATGTGAATATGACATTGTCTAGAACCATAGCCCAAAAGAGCGTAACTGCCATCCTAATTCTTTTTAGTGTATGTATGAGTGTTGCTGTGAAAGCGCAAGACGGTAAGGCATTATTCAGTGCCAACTGTGCTTCTTGTCACGCAGTACATAAAAAACTAACTGGTCCCGCCTTAGCCGGTGTGGAAGATCGTTGGCCTAATAAAGAAAATCTACATGCCTGGATCCGCAATAGTGCCGCATTCCTAAAAACAGGGGATGCTTATGCAAATGCACTCTATAATGAGTACAATAAAACTGCAATGAATGCTTTCCCCAACTTAAAGACGGAGGAAATTGATGCAATTTTAGCCTACATCAAAACTGTACCTGCTCCGGGAACCGGTGGTGGTGCTGTAGGAGCTGCAACTGCTGCTCCCGTTGAAAGCGACAACACCATGTTATATGGAATACTAACACTGGTTTTAGCAGTAGTGTCCTTAATCTTGATGCGGGTAAATTCAAACTTGAAAAAACTTTCAGATGAAGTTACGGGCGAACCGGTTTTAAGACCTATTCCCTTCTATAGAAACAAAACTTACCTGGCTTTAATAGCAGTGGTATTGTTTTTAGTTGGTGGTTATTTAACCACTAAAGGTGCAATGGGATTTGGTAGAAGTAAAGATTATCAACCTGAGCAACCTATTTACTATTCTCACAAAGTGCACGCTGGTGTTAACCAAATCAACTGTCAGTATTGTCACTCTGGTGTTGCTCAAGGTAAACAAGCCACCATTCCTTCTGTAAATGTTTGTATGAACTGCCACATGGCCATCAATGAATACAAAGGAGAGCCAATGGTAAATGAAGCAGGAGAAACCGTAGACGGAACTGCAGAAATCAAGAAATTATATAAGTACGCTGGTTTTGAAGAAGGAAAACCTTGGGATCCTTCTAAAGCAACCCCTATTGAGTGGGTTCGTATCCACAACTTACCTGACCATGTTTATTTCAATCACGCACAACACGTTAAAGCCGGTCAGGTTGCTTGTCAAACTTGCCATGGTGAAATACAAAAAATGGGTGAGGTAAAACAATTTACCGATTTAAGTATGGGATGGTGTGTAAACTGTCACCGCGAAACAAAAGTTCAGTTCAAAGAAAATGGTTTCTACAGTATTTATGAAAAATACCATGCAGATCTACAGAGTGGTAAAATGGATAGTACTAAAGGTGTTACCGTTGAAAATATTGGTGGAACAGAGTGTCAAAAATGTCACTATTAATTCACTAAAGTGTAGTTATAAAGTATAATAAAAAGGGTTTCTAAAATATATAATTCGAAAGAGGAGAGCCTTAAAAAAGCTTTCAACTGTTAATCAATAATTATGGAGCAAAAAAAGCACTGGCAAAGTTTTGGAGAGCTGAATCAGTCTGAAGCGTACAATAAAGAGGTGAAAGACGAGTTCAATGAAGATCTTCCCTTTGTTGCCGAAGAAGGCAATAGTTTTCTTGATGCAAAAGCACCTCGTAGAGATTTCTTGAAATATTTAGGTTTTAGCACTGCTGCAGCCGCTGCTGCTGCAAGTTGCGAAATGCCTATTAAAAAGGCAATTCCATTTGCCAACAAACCGGAAGATGTTGTGCCGGGTGTTGCTAAATACTATGCTACTACTTATGTTCAAGATGGAGATGCTGTAAGCATTTTAGCTAAAGTGCGTGATGGTCGCCCTATTAAAATTGAAGGAAACGATTTAAGTCCAATTACCAAAGGCGGTACCTCTGCAAGAGTGCAAGCTGCTGTACTGGATTTATATGACACAGCTCGTTTGCGTTTCCCAACAATTGATGGTAAAGAAGTAACTTTTGAAGCTGCTGATAAGGCAATTGCTGCTAATATTACTGGTTCAGTAGTTATCTTAACCAGCACCGTTGTTTCTCCTTCAACTAAAGCTGTAATCAATCAATTATTAGCGAAATATCCTGGAAGTAAACACGTAACCTATGATGCAGTTTCATACAGTGCTATGTTATTAGCCAATGAAGCTACCAATGGTGTTCGTGCAATTCCATCTTATCGTTTTGATAACGCAAAAGCTATCGTTAGCTTAGGTGCCGATTTCTTAGGTACCTGGATAAGTCCGGTAGAGTTTGCTAGACAATATGCTGCAGGCAAAAAAATCGACGAAAAGAATCCTGAAATGAGCAAGCACATTCATTTTGAAAGTGTTGCTTCTTTAACAGGTTCTAATGCCGATGAAAAATATTTACACCGTCCTTCTGAAACTGGCGCAATTGCTGCTGCTTTATTAAGCGCAGTAAACGGTCAAGCAATAACTGGCATTACAGACGCCAAACTAAAATCTGGGATCGAGAAAGCGGCTAAAGCACTTACTGCACATAAAGGTGCTGCTTTAGTAGTAGCCGGAAGCAATGATGTGAACATTCAAATCATTGTAAACGCTATCAATAACGCAATTGGTGCAGCAGGCACAACTATTAATTGGGCTGAAATAGACTATACACGCGCAGGTATAGATGCTGAGTTTGCTAAATTAGTAGACGAAATGAATGCTGGCGCTGTCGGAACCGTATTAATACATGGCGCTAACCCTGTTTACTCTTGGCATGATGCGGAGAAAGTAAAAGCAGGATTAAAGAAAGTTAAAACATCGGTTTCATTTGCTGCTAAAGTAGACGAAACTGCTGACCTATGTAAATTTGTTTTACCTGATAACCATTTCTTAGAAAGCTGGGGCGATGCCGAAATAAAATCCGGTCATTTCTCTTTCATACAACCTACTATTTCTCCGTTGTTTAAAACACGTCAGTGGCAAGACAGCTTATTGAAATTAGCCGGTTCTAACGAAGATTATCTAGCGTATCTTAAAAATTTCTGGAGCGCAAAACTAGGTGGCGTTGCCGGTTGGGATAAAGCTTTACAAGATGGTGTGGTAACTACTTCAACTGGTGTGGTTAGTGGTGGCAATTTCAATAGCGCTGCAGTTGCAGGTGCTGTTGCAGCAATAAACACTGCTAAAAAAAGCGGAAAAATCGAATTAGTACTTTATCAAAAAGTTGGTATCGGTGCTGGTCAAGGTGCTTCTAACCCTTGGTTACAAGAATTACCTGATCCGGTTACTCGTGCTACTTGGGACAACTACGTAATTGTTTCTCCTGCAATGGCTAAAACATTGTTGGATATAGATTTAAATAATGGCGGACAAGCGGATGCTTACGAAGTAAATCCACCTAAAAAAGTAGTTAAAGTAACAGTAGATGGTAAAACCATTGAACTACCTGCTTTAATTATTCCTGGTACAGATGCCAATACAATCGGTATTGCTGTTGGTTATGGTCGCAGCGAAAAATTAGGTAAGGCCGCAGCCGGTGTAGGTAAAAATGCTTTTGCATTGGCTTGCACAAATGGCTCAACTGTTAGCTATACTTGTGCTGATGTAACTGTTGTTGTAACCGGCGAAACATATCCGGTTGCTTTAACACAAACACATAGCCGTTACGATACCGCTCAAGGTAATCGTACCGAGGTAATGAAAGAATTAACACTTGCTGAATACAAACATAAACCTTCCGAAATACGTGATGAGCGTGCGAAAGAATTACGTGGTCAAATTTCTGGCGGCGAAAAATTAAACAACGAGGAAGTACTTGAAAAGTTTGAAGCAAAAGGAACCATTTATCCTGTTTACGACAGACCAGGTATTAAATGGGGAATGAATGTAGACCTTAATACTTGTAATGGTTGTGGCGCTTGCGTAGTAGCATGTAATGCCGAAAACAACGTTTCAGTAGTAGGTAAGCCGGAAGTGCTTCGTGGACATGAAATGCATTGGTTAAGAATTGATCGGTACTATAGTGGTGATATGGAAAACCCAAATGTGGTATTCCAACCATTAATGTGTCAACATTGCGACAACGCTCCTTGTGAGAATGTTTGTCCGGTTGCCGCTACCAACCACAGCAGTGAAGGCCTAAACCAAATGACTTATAACCGTTGTATCGGTACAAGATATTGTGCCAACAACTGTCCTTATAAAGTACGTCGCTTTAACTGGGCCGACTACACAGGTGCAGACAGCTTTGGTGACAACCAAAGAGGAGAAGTGAACGATGTGGTATTAGATATGAACGATGATTTAACCAGAATGGTGTTAAACCCAGATGTTACAGTACGTTCTAGAGGAGTGATTGAAAAATGTTCATTCTGCGTTCAACGTTTGCAAGAAGGAAAATTACAAGCGAAGAAAGACAGCAGACCATTAGCAGATAGCGATGTAAAAGTAGCTTGTCAACAAGCTTGTCCTACTAACGCCATCACTTTTGGTAATGCAAATAGTAAAGAGAGCGCTATCCATATTGTTCGTAAAGAAACACCTAACCGTCAGTTCTATGTATTAGAGCAATTACATGTAATGCCGGGCGTTTCTTACTTGGCAAAAGTTAGAAATAGTGAGGAAGTTGCACATCATGAAGGTGGTAGTGATAAAGCAGCACACGAAACAAAGGAGCACGCATAATTTAATTGGATTAATAGAAATTACGATGGCCTAACGGAAGTCGGCCAAAGACCAAAATAAGAAGAGATGCATTTAAAGTACGAATCACAGCTCAGGGAACCATTGGTGTATGGAGATAAAACATACAAGCAGGTTACAGAAGACATTGTTCGCCCTATTGAAGCCAAACCTACCAAACTTTGGTACATTGGTTTTTATATTGCTGTTGCCTTATTAATGTTCGGAGTATACAGTGTATACCGTGAGGTTACTTATGGTATTGGACAGTGGAACCTAAATAAAACAGTGGGTTGGGGTTGGGACATCACCAACTTCGTATGGTGGGTTGGTATCGGTCACGCCGGTACGTTGATCTCCGCTATCTTATTATTATTCCGTCAGGGTTGGAGAACAGGCGTAAACCGTGCAGCTGAAGCGATGACCATCTTCGCGGTAATGTGTGCCGGTCAATTCCCTATCTTCCACATGGGTCGTGTATGGATGGCTTTCTTCGTATTGCCTTACCCTAACACTCGTGGTCCATTATGGGTAAACTTTAACTCTCCATTATTGTGGGACGTGTTTGCCATCTCTACCTATTTCACCGTTTCCTTGTTGTTCTGGTACAGTGGATTAATCCCTGACTTTGCAACAGTTCGTGATAGAGCGTTTACTAAATTACGTAAGAAATTATATGGGGTTGCTTCATTTGGCTGGACTGGTTCTACCAAACATTGGCAGCGTCACGAGAGTTTATCATTGGTATTGGCTGGTTTAAGTACTCCATTGGTATTGTCTGTACACACCATCGTATCTTTTGACTTCGCTACTTCGGTTATTCCGGGTTGGCATACTACCATTTTCCCTCCTTACTTCGTTGCGGGTGCAATTTTCTCCGGATTTGCCATGGTGCAAACCCTCATGATTATTGTTCGTAAAGTATTTGGAATGGAAGATTACGTAACCATCGGACATATTGAAGCAATGAATAAAGTAATTGTATTAACCGGCTCTATTGTAGGTATTGCTTACTTAACAGAATTGTTCATGGGTTGGTACAGTCAAAATAAATATGAAGGATATACCTTCTGGTACAGCCGTGCTTACTTATTCAGTCCTTATGGATGGAGCTACTGGGGTATGATGGCTTGTAACGTATTAAGCCCGCAAATTTTCTGGTTCCGCAAAATGAGAAGAAACATTTTTGTTACCTTCTTCATGAGCATCATCGTAAATATTGGTATGTGGTTCGAACGTTTTGTAATCATCGTTACTTCTTTGTACCGCGATTACTTACCATCTAGCTGGTCTGTTTACTACAGTCCAACCATTTGGGAAATTGGTTTCTACGCAGGAACATTCGGATTGTTCTTTACTTGCTTCTTCTTGTTTGCTAAATACTTCCCGGTAATAGCCATTGCAGAGATTAAGTATGTATTGAAAACAACCGGTGAAGGATACAAAAATCAAATGGCAGGTATTGAAGAGCAGCCATTAGAAGATTTTGTGCACCAACATGCACACTAGTCTTTCGGGCAAATAGAGAGAATAGAACAACGTTGAAATAAATTTTATAAACCAAAATTTCCCTTCATAGGGATCAAAGGTTATGGCAAAAAAGAAATTCGTAGTAGGCTGTTTTGATGATGAAGCTGCATTGTTTCCGGCAGTAAAAAAGGTTCGCACAGCCGGTTATAAAATACATGATGTGTACACACCATTTGCGGTACATGGATTGGATCATGCATTGGGATTAAGAGAAACCAGCTTACACACTGCAGGATTTATTTATGGTATTACCGGTACATCTACTGCATTAAGTTGCATTAGCTGGATTTTTACGAAAGACTGGCCTTTAAACATTGGTGGCAAACCGCATTTTGCTTTGCCGGCTTGGATTCCTATTATGTTTGAATTAACAGTGTTATTTGCTGCAGTGGGTATGGTACTTACTTTTTTATACATCTGTCAATTAGGCCCATTTGTTAAAAAGCATCATTTTCATGCAAGAGCTACTGATGATCTTTTTGTAATGGTTATTGAATGTACCGACAAAACCAATGTAGATGATTTACGTGGTTTCTTATCTAGCAACGGCGCTATCGAAACCGATTGTCAGATTGCAGAAGAAGGTTGGTGGATTGGCAAATACGACAATGATGATATGCCATTCGAAAACAAACAGATTGTAGTTGCATAATAGAATTGAAAATTAGAATTAACAGAATCATGAAGAATACATCAATCATAGCTTGTTTAACTGCAGTAGTCGCTTTAGTGGCTTGTAGTGATGTGAAGCGCACTCCGGGTAGCATTTATATGCCCGATATGGCATACAGCCGTGCGTATGAAACGTACAGCGATCACAGTAATCTTGCTGAAAAGGGAATTAATTACAACAACAGACCAGTTGAAGGAACTATTTCTCGTGAAGAAGATGCGCCTTTTCATATAGCGAAAGACTTACCGGGAGATACTGCTAATTATGTTGCATCTAAGCAAGTGAAAAATCCTTATGATACATTGTCTGCAAAAGATCAGGAAGAAGCAGAAAGACTATATCTAGTAAACTGTGGCATCTGTCATGGTGCTAACCTAAAAGGAAATGGCCCTTTATACAAAGATGGCAACGGACCTTACGCTGCTAAACCTGCTTCATTAGTAGGTGATGCAAAATATGAGGCAATGCCTGCAGGTCAAATGTTCTATTCTGTTGCCTATGGTAAAAATTTAATGGGATCTTATGCATCACAATTAAGCCGTAAGCAACGTTGGAAAATAATCGCTTATATTAAAGCAAAACAACAAGAAGGAAAAAAAGCAGCTCCGGCAGCAGCTCCAGTAGCTACTACTGCAACTGTTGCAACAAAATAATTTTAAGCAAATCAGTATAACTGAACTAAAAGAGTAACAATGGCATCTTTAAGAACACAATTTGAAGTTCCCGGAAAAATGAAGACCTGGTCTTATGCCTTAATAGGTATCGGATTGGTTGCATTGGTTTATGGAATGATCACAAAAGGATTTAGTTCCGATGAGCATGAGCAAGTTCATTTCTGGGGAACATTAATGTACAATTCTATCTTCTGGACATTAATTTGTAATGCCAGTATGTTCTTTATTAGTGTTACCACTTTGGCTCAGGCCGGTTTCACGCAAACATTTCGTCGCATACCGGAAGCCATCTCTACATTAGTACCAATTTTCGGTATCATCACTTTTGCAGTGTTAATGTATATTGTGTTCAGCCACAATCACCACATCTACCATTGGTTAGATGCAGAAGCAGTGGCTGCTGATCCTATATTAAAAGGAAAATCAGGCTTTTTAAATCCTACTTTCTTTGTTATCTGGACTACATTAACCATTGCACTTTGGAGCTTCTTAGGTTGGAGAATCCGTAAATTAAATAACGAAGCCGATGAAGCAGCTATGAACAACGAAACCGGTGCAAAATTCATCTTGCGCGGAACTGTTAGAGCAGCAATGTTCACTGCTTGGTTTGGTTTAACTGTTGGTTCAACTATCCCTTGGTTGTGGATGATGAGTATCGATGCACATTGGTATTCTACCATGTATAGCTGGTATACTTTTGTAAGCTCTTTTGTTGCAGGTATGTCTTTAGTAGCACTTTGGGTTATCTATCTTAAAAACAAAGGTTATTTAGAATTAACCAGTCAGGAACACTTACACGATATCGGTAAATTCATGTTTGCTTTCTCTATCTTCTGGACCTACCTTTGGTTTTCTCAGTACATGCTTATTTGGTATGCAAATATTCCGGAAGAAACTATTTATTTCAAACACCGTGTGCAAGGGCCATACAAAGGAATTTTCTTCTTTAATTTAATTGTTAACTTCCTTTGTCCATTATTAATTCTAATGAAGCGTTCTGCAAAAAGAAACTACACATTAGTAACTTTTATGGCAGTATTAATCATCTTTGGTCACTGGGTAGATTTTTATCAAATGGTAATGGGCTCATTAAGTAAAGAGCACGTAACCTTAGGTTGGTTAGATTTTGGCATCTTAATTTTCTTTGTAGGTATGATGATTATGTTTGTGAGCAAAGCATTAGCTAGCAAACCATTGATAGCAAAACATCACCCTTATTTAAAAGAAAGTATCATACACCAGGTTTAGTAAATCTGGAATAATAAACAAATTGTTAGTTTAAGTTAATATAGATAGCACTATGACAATGTTTTTAATAACCGCGGTAACAGTACTGATATTCTTGGTGATCTTTCAGATCGCTAAAGCTACAGAGTATGTAGGCATTTTGAAAGGTGAAGAAAAGAGCCGTAAGGAAAGCAATAAGATCAACGGTCTTCTAATGGTAGTATTCCTTGTACTTGGTTTGATAGGTGTATGGTATTGTAACCACTTACTTTTCAATAAAACACTTTTAGCTCATGATGCTTCGAGTGTAGAAGGTGCGCTTGTTGACTCCATGTTATGGGTTACTTTAGCAGTAACCGGTATTGTATTTATTGGCACTCAAATCGTATTATTTCTATTCGCTTATAAGTATCAGGAACAAGATGATAGAAAAGTTTACTTTTTTGCTCATAGCAATAAATTAGAATTTATCTGGACCATCATCCCTGCCATTACCTTAACTGTATTAGTAGTAATAGGATTACGTAACTGGTATTTATTTACCGGCGAACCTCCAAAAGGCGCGATGGTAGTAGAAGTTACCGGAAAACAGTTTGGCTGGATCTTCCGTTATCCGGGTAAAGATGCAGCTTTTGGTAAAAAATATTACAAGAACATCGATAATGCCTCCAACTCATTAGGTATTATATGGGAAGACGAATTATCGCATGATGATTTGGTAATGGAACAAACCATGTATTTGGTTAAGGGCAAGCCTGTTAAATTTATAATTGGTTCAAGAGATGTAATTCATGATGTGGGACTAACTCATTTTCGTATGAAAATGGACGCTGTACCGGGTATACCTACCACCTTGTGGTTTACACCAAAGTACACTACCAATGAAATGAAAGAAATTACCGGCAATCCTAATTTCCAATACGAAATCAGTTGCGACCAAATGTGCGGTAATGGACACTATTCTATGAAAGGTGTTATTGAAGTACTGGATCAGGAAGAATATGATGCAAAAATGGCGGGTCAAAAACCATATTACTATGCAGCATTTCCTGACAAAGACCCTTCTAATACAAAACCAGTAGTTGCAGATACTGCAAAAGTAGCCGCAACACCTGCAGAAGTATCAACAAAAGTAATTGCTAAAAACTAAAACAATCTTGTAAAAGCAATTGTTTATAAAAAATAAAGTATCAGTGTATGAGTAACGAAGCCGTATTACACGCATCAGTAGGAGCACATCATGAAGCACATGGCGATGAACATCACGAGCATCATCATGACACGTTCATCACCAAATATGTATTCAGTCAGGATCATAAAATGATTGCTAAACAATTCCTGATTACCGGAATGGTTTGGGCTGTACTTGGTGGTTTAATGAGTGTCCTTTTTCGCTTACAATTAGGATATCCGGAATCAACCTTCCCTTGGTTGCAAGATATTTTGGGCAAATGGGCTGAAGGTGGTAAAATTACCCCTGCAGCATATTATGCTTTGGTTACAACTCACGGTACCGTATTGGTATTCTTTGTATTAACAGCTGGATTGAGTGGTACATTTGCTAATTTCTTGATTCCTCTTCAAATTGGAGCAAGAGACATGGCCTCTCCATTTATGAACATGTTGAGCTATTGGTTTTTCTTTGCTGCTAGTATTGTAATGCTTTCCTCTTTATTTGTAGAAACCGGTCCTTTTAGTGGCGGTTGGACAGCTTACCCTCCATTAAGTGCGTTGGGTGACGCTTCTCCGGGTTCTAAATCTGGTATGGATTTATGGATCATTTCTATGGCTTTGTTCGTTGTTTCTTCTTTATTGGGCGGTTTAAATTATATCGCAACAATATTAAACATGCGTACAAAAGGGATGAGCATGACAAGATTGCCACTAACTATTTGGGCATTATTCTTCACGGCTGTACTAGGAGTGTTATCATTCCCTGTATTACTTTCAGGATTCATCTTATTAATATTCGATCGTAATTTTGGTACCAGCTTCTACTTATCTGATATCTTTATCAATGGGGTAGGTGCATTACCTAATGAAGGTGGTAGCGCAATATTATTCCAACACTTATTCTGGTTCTTAGGTCATCCGGAAGTGTACATTATACTTTTACCTGCCATGGGTATGGTTTCTGAAATCATGTCGGTAAATTCACGTAAGCCAATATTTGGTTACATGGCAATGGTTGGTTCATTGTTTGCAATCGCTATCCTTGCATTCCTTGTATGGGCACATCATATGTTCGTAACAGGATTAAATCCATTATTGGGTTCTGTATTCGTACTACTTACCTTATTAATTGCTGTACCATCTGCTATTAAGGTATTCAACTGGTTAACCACATTGTGGAGAGGAAATGTTCGTTTCACACCAGGTATGTTATTTGCGATTGGATTTGTAAGCTTATTTATTTCCGGAGGTTTAACCGGTATTTGGTTAGGTAACTCTGCTTTAGATATCCACTTACACGATACCTACTTTGTAATTGCCCACTTCCATATTGTAATGGGTGTTGCAAGTATGTTTGGCATGTTTGCAGGTATTTACCACTGGTTCCCTAAAATGTATGGTCGCTTTATGAATGATACTTTGGCTTACATTCACTTCTGGGTAACAATGGCTGGCGCTTACCTGATTTTCTGGCCTATGCACTACCAGGGTTTAGCAGGTATGCCACGTAGATATTATGATTTCAGCGTTTGGGAAAGCTTCAAACAATTCGGTGAATTAAATCAATTTATTAGCTTGGTTGCTATGATTGTATTTGCTGTACAATTATTATTCTTGTTTAATTTCTTCTACTCTATTTTTAAAGGCAGAAGAGTTGCTACATTAAATCCTTGGGGCGCTAATACTTTAGAGTGGACTACTCCAATTCGTCCGGGACATGGTAACTGGGTGGGTGAAATACCTGAAGTTCACCGTTGGGCGTATGATTATGGTAAAGACGGAAAAGAGTTTATTTCTCAGGATACACCAGTAGGAGCTGACGAAAGTCATCATTAATTGAAAAACGCTGAATAATCTGTAAAGAAGTTCAGTACAAATATTTCAATGCTCCCGAATAACGGGAGCATTGTTTTTAAAAGCAGTTTAGCGAATGTCGAATCAATCAGAAAATACTACCAGTTCATCTCTTTCACTATATAATAAAGTGAAAGACTATTTTCTGTTGATTAAATTCACGTTAAGCTTTACCGTTGTTTTTTCTTGCGTAATCTGTTATTTACTCGCACCAAATGTGGTTGAATACCATTTAGGTACCATACTACTTTTGTTTTTAGCAGGAATGTTGGTTACCGGCAGCGCAAATGCCATTAATCAGGCAGTAGAAAAAGATACGGATGCATTAATGAAAAGAACAGCATCCCGACCGGTTGCTTCAGGTAGAATGACACAGGAGCATGCACTTGGATTTGCCACCATCACCGGACTGCTCGGTATTTTTATGATGGGTTGGTTTTTCAAAGGTGATGACAATAGCTTTAACTGGAATGCAGCTTTATTATCTGCCTTCAGTTTATTTCTATATGCTTTTGTTTATACGCCTTTAAAAAAGATCAATTCCATCTCTATCCTTATTGGAGGATTTCCTGGCGCACTGCCTTGTTTAATTGGCTGGGTGGCCGCTACCAATGTGCTGAATCCTTTTGGGACGATTTCGGTTAACGGAAAAGACTTCTCGAATGCAGGCGGTTGGATCTTATTTGGCATGCAATTTTTATGGCAATTTCCTCATTTCTGGGCCATTGCCTGGGTTGCCCATACCGATTACACCAAAGCCGGTTTTAAATTATTGCCCGCTGATAAAGGCCCTACCAAATTTACCGCATTACAAACCATCATGTATTCCGTTCTGATGATACCAATGGGTATATTACCGTATTACTATAATTTAACAGGTAGTATCAGCCTTTGGATTGTATTGGCCTGTAATTTATTTATGGTATTTCAGAGTGTCCGTTTGTATAGAGAGATGAATGTAAAGGCTGCCCGCAGAGTAATGTTCAGCAGCTATATTTATTTGCCAATTGTTCTACTGGCTTTATTGGCAGATAAAAATTGATTGATTAAAATTATTGTAAACGATTAAAATAAGTGAAAATGACCAGCGCGATCGACAACAAACCACAGGCAATCCATCCACATAAGTTTACCCTCTGGGTAGCTATGGGAAGTATTGTAATGATGTTTGCAGGACTTACCAGTGCTTATATCGTTAAAAAAAATCAAAGCAATTGGTTAGAATTTAACTTGCCCATTATTTTTTGGTATTCAACCGGAATTATTTTGCTGAGCAGTTTAACCATACAAATGGCAGCAAAATCGTTTAAAGCCCGTGAAATGGGTAGATATAGAACCTTAATTACCCTAACAGCAGTTTTAGGACTTGTGTTTTTGGCCATGCAGGTATGGGGTTTTATGGACCTGGAAAGTCGCGATATTGCATTAATCGGGAGTAAAAGTAATTCAGCGGCTTCTTTTTTATTGGTTATCACCGGATTACACATGTTACATGTGTTGGGCGGAGTAATAGCCATTTTAATTATTTTTGCCCGCGCTTATACCAGTCGGGTTAAAAATTACAGCAGTTTGCCAATAGAAATGGCAGCTACTTACTGGCATTTTGTAGATGTACTTTGGATTTATTTATTCATATTTTATAATTGGATAGGTTAGTAAAGAAAAAGTTGCATTTTATGCACATTTTTTCAGCTCTAGCCAATACTTTTGTAATCGAAATTTGAGACTAACATGGCAACAACAGCAACAGCAACCACCACCAAATTATGGGGTGGAGGTAAAAGCCCCTTTAACGTAGAATACGGTAAAGTAATGATGTGGTATTTTCTGATGAGTGACGCATTTACTTTTGGCGCTTTCCTAATTTCTTATGGTACTATTCGTTTTTCTACTAATGGATGGCCTGACCCAAATGAAGTGTTTAGAAGTTTTCCTTTCGCTCCGGAAGGTGTTCACGCTCCGTTGGTGTTTGTGAGTATCATGACATTCATTTTGATCATCAGCTCTGTAACAATGGTATTAGCAGTTCAGGCTGGTCATAATATGGATAAAAAAAGGGTAGTTAATAACTTAATATGGACCATTATTGGTGGCGCTGCATTCTTAGGCTGTCAGGCTTGGGAGTGGAATCACTTACATCATGAAGGTGCATGGTGGGGCAGCAATCCATTTCTTAATCATGATGGAACTGCTTCTTCAACCAACTTTACCAATTACTTCTTTACCATTACAGGTTTCCATGGTTTCCATGTATTCTCTGGGGTAATCATTAATATTATCATGTTGATAATGACTTTGGCTGATAAGTTTGAACAAAGAGGCCACTACCTGATGATTGAAAAGGCAGGTTTATACTGGCACTTTGTAGATCTTGTTTGGGTATTCGTATTCACTTGTTTCTACCTTATTTAATCATTATCATTATTTAAAACTTTAAAAGAGATTTATGGAACATACAACAGAACACCATGAACATGCAGGTGGTGGAACTAAGGAGATCATTAAGGTTACAGTTATATTAACTGTATTAACTATTGTTGAATTAATTCTTGGATTTTGGATGATTGATATTCCGTTAGATAGCCAATCATTAAGATTGGGTATCAAAGGAACTATTGTGATTTTAATGATGGCCAAAGCATTCTATATCGTTGCTTATTTCATGCACTTAAAGCATGAATTAAAGAACCTTATCATGACGATTGTGGTTCCATTAGCACTATTCATTTGGTTTATTACGGCGTTCTTGTATGATGGAAACTCATTCAGAAACTTGCGTAATACCTATGACCCTCACTTTAAAGAGCAAAGCACGATCAAAGTTGAGAAAAAAGAACATGGTACTACTGAAAAGCATGAAGCTGCTCCGGTAAAAGAGCACGGAGGTCACTAATCAACTATTTTCTTGAATATATGTTATGATATTAACCATCGCTTAATGGCGATGGTTTTTTTATAGGTTTACAATCATTTGTATGAATAAAAAATCAATCATAGGATTAGCAATTGCAGTTGGGATTCCACTATTTTGTTATCTATGGCTTAAAACTGCTAGTGAACATGCGGTAGACATACCTCGTAAATATTTATTAGATACCGTTATTACCAAAACCGTTAAAGGCAAGCTGGTAAATGATAGTATATGGCATAAAACGGCTAATATACAGCTGGTGAATCAGTTGGGTGATACTGTTCATTTATTTGATCAATCGAGCCGCATTATAGTTGCTGATTTCTTTTTTACCAGTTGCAGAAGTATATGCCCACGCTTAACCAGCAACATGGTAAAACTGCAGCAATCCTTTAAAAAAGGCGGCAATGTGCGCAATAGAATAGATACTTCTATTGTACAATTTATTTCTTTTACTGTAGATCCTGAAAATGATTCAGTAGAAGTATTAAAGAACTATGCAGATCGCTTTGGGGTTGATCACGACAACTGGTGGTTGCTTACAGGAAATAAAATGAGTATTTATGATTTTGCATTTGAAGAACTCAAAGTAGATAAGTTTACAGATGAACCAGTAAGTCCTGATTTTGTGCATACCAACCGTTTTGTGTTAATAGATAAGGATCGAGTAGTTAGGGGGTATTACAATGGACTAGATTCAACCAGTATGATTAAACTATCGAAAGATATTGGCTTGTTGATGTTAGAAAAAGATCCTAAAAAGAAAGGAGGAATTTTTAGGCAAATTCTAGATTTAAGCTGGTTATGGTTAATCATCATTTCTGCCATTATTTTCTTCATGGTTTATATGAAAGGCAGAAGAAAAATCAACGGATAAAAATTAAAAAAGTCAAAAATCGATATATATATTTAATCATTCATAATCGACTGATCATCGATGGGTCGAATATTTTTTAAACACAATACATATGTTACCTGCAAGTTTTCAAAAGAACGATAAAAAAGCCAATTGGCTTATAGGGATTTTTTCTGTGGTTGTTTTTACAGTAGTGGTATTATTAGGAAAAATACAACTTGAATTAAATTTGGGATTCGACGTACACATTTTTGCAGCTGCAAATGCCGTAATCAATACAATCATTGCAGTATTGTTGGTAGCAGCTTTACTGGCTGTTAAAAAGGGACATTTCTTGTTACATAAGAAAATAATGATGGGCGCATTAGTACTTTCTATATTGTTTTTAGTATCATATATAGCTCATCACCTATTAGCAGGAGAAGCAAAGTTTGGAGATACTGATCATAATGGTATAATAAGTGAAGTAGAAAAAGCCGCCGTAGGTTCACTTCGCTACGTTTATTATATCATCTTAATTACCCACATATTTTTAGCAGCATTGATATTGCCTTTTATACTATTTACTGCATATAGAGCATTAACAGCCGAATATGAAGAACATAAAAAGCTTGCTAAAATTACCTGGCCATTGTGGTTGTATGTAGCAGTTACTGGACCAATTGTTTATTGGTTTATTTGCCCATATTATCAATAAAGCTAACTTTCAACATTGTTTTAGTTAAAACAAATTAAAGTAAAAGAATAGGCATTCGGGAAATCGCACCTGATTGCCTATTCTTATTTATATACGTAGATACTAAATGTACTGTTAGGCTTTTTTAGACAACATCATTAATTCATTGGCTTGAATTTCTGTAATATACCTTTTCACACCTTGTTTGTCGGTGTAGTTTCGGTTAACCAATTTGCCTTCAATAATTACTTCACTGCCTTTAAGCATGTATTTCTCCGCAATATCTGCCAGCTTGCCCCATGCAACAATATTGTGCCATTGCGTATCGGTAACTTTTTCACCCTCTCCATTCGTGTAAACCTCATTGGTTGCTAAGTTTAAGTGGGCCACTTTTTTTTCGTCGCCAAATGTTTTTACATCAGGGTCTTGACCAAGGTGTCCAATGAGCTGTACTTTGTTTTTTAGTCCGTTCATGTTTGTATAAATTTATTGTAACGAATAACGACAGTAAACACTGCCTTTGTTTGACCCTACAAATTTGTACAACTATTTTATAATGGATGTAGTATTAAACGCATACATACGTTTGTAAACGTTTAGATTTGCTTTTGCACCTAAACAATATCAAATCATCTGACCATAGACCGACTAGTTATCAATAAAATCATGGTCATAATTCAATTTCAAATAAGCTAACTGTTGCATTGCTGTAATGGTTGGGCAGACCATCAGTATCTTTTAATTTATAAAGTCCTAAAAA
>CANHJH010000002.1 GCA_947460365.1 Sphingobacteriia bacterium
ATTTAATTTTGACTTTTGAAAGTACCTATAGGGATTTTTGACAGTGGTTACGGGGGCTTAACTATTTTAAAAGAATTGGTTAATCAGCTTCCCGAATACGATTATTTGTATTTAGGTGATAATGCCCGGGCACCTTATGGTTCCCGATCATTTGAAACAGTGTACCAATACACCTGGGAAGCTGTTCAGTGGTTCTTTCAGCAGGGGTGTGAGCTGGTTATTTTGGCTTGTAATACCGCTTCAGCAAAGGCTTTACGTACTATTCAGCAAAAAAAATTACCGCATGGATATGATACTAAACGGGTGTTAGGCGTAATTCGGCCCACTGCAGAAGTAATTGCCAACTATTCTACGTCTAAAAACATTGGTGTTTTAGCCACATCCGGTACTGTAAATAGCGAAAGTTATTTGATAGAAATCCATCATTTTTTTGAAAACGCCCATGTTTATCAGGAAGCTTGTCCATTATGGGTCCCACTAATAGAAAATGGAGAACATGAAAGCGATGGGGCAGATTATTTTGTTAACAAGCATATTCAACATTTATTGCAACAAAATCCGGCAATCGATACTATTTTACTGGCTTGTACCCATTACCCATTGTTAATTCCTAAAATAATGGAGTGGGTGCCTCCTCATATTAAAGTGGTAGATCAAGGCAAAATCGTAGCAGCAAGTTTAGCCGATTACCTGTTGCGACACCCGGAAATAGCGCAAAAATGCAGTAAAAATGGCCGGATTAAGTTCTGCACAACAGACTCAACCAGCGATTTTGACCAAAAAGGGGCAATTTTCTTTGGAAAATCTATTAAATCCGAACATATTCTGTTGGGTCAATAACAATAATTTACTAATTTTGCCATCCTTTCACAAGCGGCAGTATGGTGACTGAAGCAATGAAAAGAAACCAAATTTAAGGGCTAGTAAAAAAAATTATCAATGAAACGTACATTCCAACCACACAAACGTCGTCGTAAAACCGTACATGGTTTCCGCAAACGTATGGAATCTGCAAACGGCCGTAAAGTATTGGCAAGCCGCAGAAAGAAAGGTCGTAAGAAACTAACTGTTTCTAGCGAAAAAGGATTAAAATAATTCAATAAGGTTAAAAGTAAGCTCTACTTCTTTTAACAATACTGATTTAAAATATAAGCCTCGTCTTTCGACGAGGCTTTTTAATTTTGTGTGTCGCACAGAACTAGAATGGTATGCCAGCAGGTAAAAACAGTTACGCTAGAAACGAAAAGCTTAAAAGCAGAAAGGCTTTGGAACAATTATTTTCCAAAGGCAAAACGTTTTTGGTATTTCCTGTTAAAGTGTTTTATACCACTCAAAACCTCCAATTGAATCCTATTGAAAATGGCGTACATGCCGGTGTTGGGGTAAGTTCCCGAAATTTCAAAAAAGCTGTGCAGCGTAATACCATAAAGCGCTTGTTGCGGGAAGTGTACCGAACGCAAAAGCACGATTTGCATTTGTCCGCACAAAACAATTCCCTGCAATTGCAGGTCTTCTTTTTGTATATCGGTAAAGAAATGCCCACACATAACACAATGCAGGAAGCCATGAAAAATACTTTGGAAAAGCTCTGCGAAAAGCTGGAAAAATCAATCATTAAAAATTAACATCAATATATCACATTGTGTAAAAACTGCAACATATCATCCTCAGAAGATACCCGTAAAAGCGGCTTAATAACCCGTGCTTTGGCTTATCTGTTCATACCGCCAATAAAGTTCTATCAATATGTGATATCGCCTGTAATGGGCCCTAAATGCAGATTTGTACCTACCTGCTCACAGTATGGAGAGCAGGCTTTAAAGCAGTATGGTTTGTTTAAGGGCGGATGGTTGTTATTAAAGCGACTAAGCAAATGCCGACCAGGAGGTGGTTCGGGTTACGATCCGTTGGTTTAGTTATCTGCTATAACTATCATGTGCTGTAACAATGATTAGGCAATCCTCCGCTTATTTACTCAAATTCATGCTACGTTCTTTGTACAACGTACGAAAATAAGGGTCTCTTAAATCTTTAATAAAGCGAATGGCTTCTCCCGTACTTTTCATTTCGGGCCCTAGTTCTTTGTTAACACCAGGAAACTTTTCAAAGCTAAATACCGGTTCTTTGATAGCGTAGCCATCTAGTTTTTTCTCCATGGTAAATTCGGTCAACTTAGCCTCACCCAACATTACTTTAGTAGCAATATTCAAATAAGGAATTTGATATGCTTTGGCTATGAATGGAGTGGTTCTGGAAGCACGCGGGTTGGCTTCAATTACATAAACTTTATCGTTCTTAATTGCGAACTGAATATTAATTAAACCACGTATATTCAATGCTTTAGCTATCTTTTCAGCATAAAATTCCATGGTTTCCACTACCAATGGCGATAAGTTAAATGCCGGTAAAACCGCATTGCTGTCTCCGCTATGAATACCGGCCGGTTCAATATGCTCCATTACCCCCATGATGTGAAATGTTTCTCCATCATAAATGGCGTCTACCTCTGCTTCCTGACATCTGTCTAAAAAGTGGTCGATTAATATTTTGTTATCCGGAATATGTTTTAATAAACTGATCACCGCACGCTCTACATCTTCATCATTAATTACAATACGCATTCTTTGTCCGCCAATAACATAACTCGGTCTAACTAAAACAGGGTATCCTACTTTGTTGGCTACTTCAATCGCTTCTTCTGCATTAAAAGCAGTACCATATTCCGGATAAGGAATGTTCAGTTCTTTCAATAAATCACTAAAACGGCCTCTGTCTTCGGCAATATCCATATTATCGAAGCTGGTACCGATTATTTTAACCCCCTTTTCATGTAATTTCTTAGCTAATTTTAAAGCAGTTTGACCACCAAGTTGAACAATTATACCATAAGGCTGCTCTAACTCTATAATTTCCCATAAATGTTCCCAAAATACCGGCTCAAAGTATAACTTGTCTGCCATATCAAAATCGGTAGATACGGTTTCGGGGTTACAATTAACCATAATGGCTTCAAAACCGCAATCTTTAATGGCCAGTAAACCATGTACGCAACAATAGTCAAACTCAATACCCTGACCAATCCTGTTAGGTCCACTGCCTAAAACAATAATTTTTTTCTTAGAAGAAGGAATCGATTCGTTGGAGTTGAGTGTAGGGTTCATTTGCTTTGAGAATTGTGCGAAAATACAACCTAAGGAGAATTTTTTGTGTTATTTCTTTAAAATTGTTTGTTTTTTGCGTGCTATTCACCCCCTATTTTCAAATAAGAATCATTTATTTTAAAAATACATCATTTAAAATTCCCATAAATTGCGGCATAAAATTCAATAGCCAGTTAATATTGCAACCATGTTCAGAGTTTTTACAGGAGGAAATTATCCGGAAGTTTTTAATGCACAGGGCATTGAAAATAGCATGTCGGGCTATGCAACCCTGGTAGAGGACCCGGCAAAGGCGCAATTATTTGTTTTTCCTGTTTTTTATGAAGTGCTGGTAGATTATTCGGCAGATGAATACATTAAATACAAAGTTACCAACGAGGACGTTCAATTTGCAAAAGACAAGTTAACACAAATGAGTGCTTTTGCGAAGCAATTCAACAAACCTTTAATTCTTATTTTTTATCGGGATCCATCTTATAAAATTGATATACCCAACGTAGTAGTTTTTAGAACATCGTTGTATAAAAAAGAACGCGGCAACAATGAGTTTAGCATGCCAGCCATTGTTACTGATGTATTGTTGCAGCATCCGTTTCAACCCATATTCAAATCGGCCAATCCTTCGGTGGGATTTAGGGGGCAATCGGCACCGTTGAAATTGCCTTTTACCGCGCAACTTCGCTTAACCACGAATGAGTTGATGCAGCAATTACACATCCCTGCATCAGTGGAAATGTTTTATAACCGAGGGTATATTGCCAGGAGATCTGCTATTCAATCTTGCTTAAAAAATCCACAAATAACTGCTGAAATCACCATCACCACTCCTTTTGATATCGAAAATAAAAACAGCAACCTGCTGTTCGAAGAAAATATATTGAACAATCAATACAGCTTAGCTGTAAGTGGACATGGAAATTATTCATTTAGGTTGTACCAGATATTATCGGCAGGTAGAATACCCCTATTTATTGATACAGATTGTGTTTTACCGTATGAAGAATTTATTGATTGGAAAAAGCATTTGGTTTGGGTAGATGAAACCGATGCTAAAAATGCCGATAAATTCTTACTGGATTTTCATCATGCCATTCATCCGGATGATTTTATTACTATGCAGGAAAGCAATAGAAAACTCTGGGAACAATATTTAAATTATACAGGATTCTTTAGTAATTTAAAGCTGTATTTTGAGCGCCTGGTAGAACAATAAACAGGTTAATTGTTCATTGACGGATCTGATGCATTTAAAGGTTTACCTTCTTTTTGTTTCTTAATGTTTTCAGACGACTTTGTATATATCTTCACTATATGCAGTGCTAAGTTTTCTTTCAGGTTTTCAATTTTTTCTATTATAATTTCCAACAGGTAATTTTGATCAACCCAAAAGCGGTCATACGCTGAATTAACCACTTCATTATCAATTTCAAAAACCGTAGCAGCAGAAGCAATACTGATGTACCTCATTTTCATATCACTCAGGGTGATTAATTTAGGGGTATACTCTACATTGGTGTAAACCTGTATTTTCCCGGAAAAGCTATTGTTTTCATATTCAAATGTTCCGGAAGCAACTTTAATGTCCGATATAATATTGGGATCCAATGTTTTCAATACAGACTCATCAATCATTTGATCATTTAAAAAATAAGCCATTTTGGATTTTTCAATGGCAGTTGATTTAGTTATATAGGAAACCTTGATGCCACTGTCGGAAGTTGCATACAAATTGATTAATACAGAAGAATGGAGCGCATCATTACTTACTCCAATTGAAAAAGCATTTAAAGAAAAACATAATAAAAGCAGTGTGGTTAAATGTCTGAGCAACTTCATAGTAATTGTATTTAAAAGCATTTTTTTAAGGCATACTTAGCCAGGTAATAGTTCGTATACCCATAAAAAAATAGCCACAATGTGGCTATTCATAATGATTTATATTGATAGGGACATACTACCTAATTTGGATTGGGTGTAAATGTATATTAATTATAAACATTGACCAAAAAATACAATTAATAGGCAATTATTATAATTATTGAACATGTAGCATATCAATAATTCTATTCTCGTTTTTTACCAAATATATATTTTTCATTAATAATATGTTGCACCAATTTGCCTTCTATTTTACTCTGTAACCACGATACAATATCTAAATACATAAAAGCCCGATTCTCTAATGGTTGATCGGCTAAAGATTGTAAGATTTGTAATAACTCAATAAATAAAGGTTTTACTTTTTCTGGTGAGATGCTGAAAGATTTTTTCAAGAAACTAAATACGGCTTCTTCGGCAGTACTTAAGTTTTGCATCTTCGACATAAAACGATAAACTGATTTGAGTAAGTATTCTAAAATTTCGTGGTTGCCTAATTCATAGTGTGCAATTAAATGCAGTAATCGGGCATAACATTGTATGTCGGTTCTTAAATCTATTTTTAAGTGAATGATTTTATTGAGGTAGTCAATACTTTTTTCAAAATTTCCGCTACCAAAGTACAACGATGCTATCTTATAATAAAACACCAATACCCGATGTCTGTCTAAGAACAACACATATTCTGTGAGCTTTTCTTCAATTTCTGGAACCAAATATAACCCCTCCGTAAAGCTGCCCTCCATAAAGTGTTTGTTGAGCTTGGCTGTATATAAATACGTAAAGGTTTGTATTAAATTATTTTGATTTTCTTGAACTACCGGAGTCTGAATAAACTGCTCAAATTCATGAATGGTTTCATTGAACTTGGTATAATTCCTCAGATCAAAATGAGCAGACAATAAGTTGTGCACGCCCTTAATATAATGTGCAGTTTCTATCTCAATCATTTTTCTATCTGCATGAAATAAATCCACCCATTTTTGCGTGTAGCGATAGTACATTAAAAAATCTTGCGTAATAAAAGCATACCAACAATAACATTGGTATAAATACAATCTTTCATAAAATCCTTTATACTGATTGCTTTCATTAAATACAGGATTATTAAAGTAACCATCTATCGCTTTTTTATCTTCTTCATTTCGTGCATGACCATGTTTAATGTACCAGCCATATAATAACAGTGACAGGTTAGATAACGTGCTGATTACACTGAGTCGGGTATTGATTTCATCTACCTCATTACAAAGACTTTCGGCCCGGTTTTGCATACTTCGGGTAATGTGTAAGCCTTCAATTTTTTTCTCTAAAAACAATACCTGTTGAATATAAGTTACCTGATTATTGGTTTTGGCTAGTTCTTTTACTTTGTCTAATACTTTTAAGCTCTGTAAATAAAGCCCTTTATTGTATAATATTCTTGCAAAGTCTAATTGTTCATGTAATTGAAGATCTATGTTTTCGCTTTGTTTGAGCAAACGAATGCTGGAAAGAATTTCTTGATATAAATGTCCTTTTAAATTAGACAATTGTTGTTTTTGGATGGAGGGGGTTTTCTTTAAGAGTTGCGTTTCATCATAAAAACTCATTTTATCTAATGCGTCGAATAGCTGAATCACTTTTAAGTCGCCCGAAGAGGAGTTTCGGGTCATATAAAGTTTAAAATTGCGTTTTTCGGCCCTTTCCATCGAATGAATCAGCTGAAACAGGGCATCTGTATGTCGGTTGGGCATCGTAATTTATTTGACACTAAATTCAATACTGTAAAGGGTTTCAGCCTAAAAAAACCCTTTTACACACTGTAAAATCGAATCAATTTTAATTCATATTCGAGATACAAAATACTATATTCGAATTTAACAGGCTGTAAAGTTGCTAATTCGGGCATACAATTGCAACAATAATAGCCTGTTTTTTCATCTAAAGACCATAAAAAAAAGATTGATGGATCAAAAAATACACATTTTCGATACCACTTTACGTGATGGAGAACAAGTACCAGGTTGTAAGCTGAACACCAAAGAAAAGCTCAATTTGGCATTGCGTTTAGAGGAATTAGGCGTTGATATTATTGAAGCGGGTTTCCCGATTTCCAGTCCCGGGGATTTTGAATCAGTTAGTCAGATTGCTAAGGTAATTAAACACGCTACGGTGTGTGGATTAACCCGGGCTGTGCAAAAGGATATTGAAGTAGCAGGTGCAGCATTAAAGCATGCGGTTAGACCTCGTATTCATACCGGAATAGGCACTTCTGATTACCACATTAAATCGAAGTTTAATGCTACGCAGGATGAAATCATTGCGCGTGCTATTCAGGCTGTAAAATGGGCACGAAATTTTACGGATGATGTAGAATTTTTTGCGGAAGATGCCGGCCGAACCAATAATGAATTTTTAGCGCGTGTGGTAGAAGCCGTTATTGGCGCAGGCGCAACAGTAGTAAATATTCCTGATACTACAGGGTATTGCTTGCCACATCAATACGGAGAAAAAATTGCTTATTTAATAAATAACGTGCCAAATGTAGATAAAGCAATTCTTTCTTGCCATTGCCACAACGACCTTGGTTTGGCAACAGCCAATTCCATTGCCGGTGCAATGAATGGCGCTCGTCAAATTGAGTGTACCATTAATGGATTGGGAGAGCGTGCCGGAAATACTTCATTAGAAGAAGTGGTAATGGTGATAGAGCAGCACAAAAAAGATTTAGGTGGTTTGTATACCAATATTAAAACACAGATGCTGAACCCAATTAGTAGGGAAGTATCTGATGTGATGCGTATGCCGGTTCAGCCTAATAAGGCAATTGTTGGTGCCAATGCATTCTCTCATTCATCCGGCATTCATCAGGATGGATTTTTGAAAGACGCACAAACCTATGAAATCATTAATCCGGAACAAGTGGGTGCAGAAGGCAGCAAGATTGTATTAACTGCACGTAGTGGAAGAAGTGCTTTAGCCTATCGTTTTCAAAAATTAGGGTATAGTTTTACTAGAAATGATATTGATGTATTGTATCCTAAATTTTTGGAAGTGGCAGATGGAAAAAAAGAAGTGGCAGATGCCGATTTAACACAATTGGGAGACGCGCATACACCGGAGCAAAATTAAAAACGTAGAGACGCATTGCTGGCGTCTTTTGAAATTGATGCGATAAATAAAATTCAACAATACAAATGGGAAAAACATTATTTGACAAGATTTGGGATAAACACGTTGTAGAAAAAATACAAGACGGGCCTTCAGTAGTGTACATCGACAATCATTTTATACATGAAGTTACCAGCCCGCAAGCTTTTAAAGGCATTGAGCAGCGTGGCGAGCAATTGTTTCGTCCTAAACAAACAGTTGCAACAGCCGATCACAACGTACCTACTTTAAATCAGCACTTACCTATAAAAGATGAATTATCGAGAATGCAGGTGGAGCAGCTGATTAATAATTGCGAAAAACATGGCGTTGAATTATATGGCTTAGGTCATCCTTACCAGGGTATTGTACACGTAATTGGACCGGAGTTGGGTATTACTCAACCGGGCATGACGATTGTATGTGGCGATAGCCATACTTCTACACATGGTGCTTTTGGTACGATCGCATTTGGCATTGGTACCAGTGAGGTAGAGATGGTATTTGCCTCACAGTGTGTATTGCAAACCAAGCCTAAAACCATGCGCATCAATATAGAAGGCGCATTAAATAAGGGCGTTGTATCGAAAGATATTATTCTGTACATCATCGCAAAAATTTCTGCAAGCGGTGCAACCGGTTATTTTGTGGAATATGCAGGCAGTACTATTCGTGCATTATCGATGGAAGCCAGAATGACCATTTGTAATATGAGTATCGAAATGGGTGCCCGTGGTGGCATGATTGCGCCCGATGAAATAACATACAGTTATATGAAGGGCCGAGCGTATGCACCAAAAGGCGGAGAGTGGGATAAGAAGAAAGCGCAATGGGAACAATTGTATACAGATGCAGATGCGCAGTTTGATATGGAAATTAATATCAATGCTGCCGATATTCAACCGATGATTACATATGGCACCAATCCGGGTTTAGGTATTGCAGTAAATGCACATATACCTGTTGTACAATCAATTACCGAAGAAGGCGAAAAGAAAACAATTGAAAAAGCATTGCAATACATGGGTTTAGAAAGTGGCCAATCGTTGATTGGTATGCCCATTCAACATGTGTTTATCGGAAGCTGTACCAATTCAAGAATCGAAGATTTACGTGAAGTAGCGGCTTTGGTAAAAGGTAAAAAGAAAAGCGATAAAGTGCAGGTTATGATCGTACCCGGCTCACAGCAAGTAGCCAAGCAGGTGAATGCAGAAGGGCTCGATCGAATTTTTGCAGAAGCAGGATTTCAAATTCGTCAGGCAGGATGTAGTGCATGTTTAGGCATGAATGAAGATAAAATTCCTGCGGGTGAATATTGCATCAGTACCAGCAACAGGAACTTTGAAGGCCGTCAGGGTGCAGGCGCAAGAACATTGTTGGCTAGCCCGTTAACAGCAGCAGCTGCTGCACTTACAGGTGTAGTAACCGATGTTAGAGAAATTATGTAGTTAAAACAATTGAACTCAATTTAAAATTTACTATCAATCAGATTAAATATATGAAGGCGTTACAAAAAATAAATAGTCGTTTTGTTCCATTGCCAATAGAAAATGTTGACACTGATCAAATCATTCCGGCACGTTTTTTAAAAGCAACAACGCGCGACGGATTTGGTAAAAACCTTTTTCGTGATTGGCGTTATGAGAACAATGATGAATCGAAACCAAAGGCAGATTTTGTATTGAATCAAACTCAATACAGTGGCGAAATTTTAGTGGCAGGTAAAAACTTTGGTTGTGGATCATCTAGAGAGCATGCTGCCTGGTCTATATTAGATTATGGATTTTTTGCAGTAGTGTCGAGTTTTTTTGCCGACATCTTTAAAAACAATGCGTTGAACAATGGCGTGTTGCCGGTTACCGTATCGGAAGGTTTCTTGCAAAAAATATTTCAACAGGGAAATGAATCAACATTAAGCATTGATGTAGCTGCGCAAACAATTACCATCGACGCAACGGGTGATACAGAAAATTTTGAGTTGAATCCGTACAAAAAAACATGCTTACTCAATGGCTACGATGATATTGATTTTCTGTTGAGTAAAAGAGAAACGATTGCACAATTTGAAAAAGAAAAAGTTTAGAATATGGATAAGAAAATTGCAGTGATAAATGGTGATGGTATTGGACCGGAAGTAACCGCTCAATCAATAAAAGTATTGAATGCAGTTGCACAAGAGTTTAACCATAGTTTTAGTTATACCAATGTATTAATGGGAGCCGATGCGATCGATAAAACAGGCAATCCCTTACCGGATGAAACATTAGATATTTGTAAACAAAGTGATGCGATTTTATTTGGCGCAATTGGTCACCCGAAGTATGACAATGACCCAACGGCTAAAGTAAGGCCTGAACAAGGTTTGTTGAAATTGCGCAAAGAACTACAATTGTTTGCCAATATCCGACCTATTAATACCTATCCTTCTTTACAACATTTGTCTCCTTTAAAAAGCAAACAATTAGAAGGAGTAGACTTTATTATTTTCAGAGAGTTAACCGGAGGTATTTATTTTGGAAAGCGCACATTGAATGAAGAGCAAACATATGCAACTGATGAGTGTGCCTATAGTGCAGAAGAAATAGAAAGAGTAGCCAAGCAGGCATTTCAATATGCACAAACCAGAAGAAAAAAACTAACCTTAATAGATAAGGCGAATGTATTAGAAACTTCCCGCTTATGGCGTAAAGTAGTACAAACTTTATCGGCACAGTTTCCGGATGTAGCGGTAGATTATATGTTTGTAGATAATGCAGCGATGCAGATTATTATTAACCCGGCACAATTTGATGTAGTACTTACGGAGAACATGTTTGGTGATATCATTAGTGATGAAGCCAGTGTATTAAGTGGGTCATTAGGATTATTGCCTTCTGCATCTGTAGGAAATGGTGCGGCATTATTTGAGCCAATACATGGTTCTTATCCGCAAGCTGCCGGAAAAGATATAGCTAATCCATTGGGTTCTATTTTATCTTCTGCAATGATGTTGGATCATTTTGGCATGTATACTGAAGCAAAAATAGTTCGTGAAGCAGTTAATTGGACGCTGACACACAGTTTTGTTTCTAAGGACATTGATCCGATTAACAACTATGGTACCAATGCTATTGGTGACCTCATTGCAGATTATGTAAAGAAGCATGCAAAAACAGGCGTACCCGAAAGTGGCGAATCGCATGCATCTACTATTATTTAATACAAACAGTTGTAAGTATTAAATCGTAAAAAAGTTCTTTGTGAAATAAATAGACTGGCTTACCTTTATACAGAAGCAACATGCTATGTATAAAAAAGGAAACAATATCATCACTACAATTATGGCAATAATTATTGTCATGGTGATTATTATTATTCCGGTAATGCAAGGGGATGTACTTTAGTAAGTAAATAACAACTTAAAATACAAGCCCCGCCTAAATCGCGGGGCTTTTTGTTTTACTGGTAATTTGCTTGTTTCAACAAAGGTTTACTGAAAAAACAGTAACCGCAACAAATAAAATCAATAAATAATAACACATGAACTATTATAACAACGATACCATAATATATCATAATGGAAAATTGGTAAAAGCAGCAGAAGAAAAAATTGATTTGTACAGCCAATCTTTACATTATGGACTTTCTGTGTTCGAGGGTGTTCGTTCTTATAAAACAGCATCAGGTGAAACTAAAATCTTTAAACCTGTGGAGCATTATGAGCGGTTGAAGATTTCTGCTGAAACGGTGAACCTGCCATACAATTACAATACGCAAGCATTAATTGATGCGACTTATGAAGTGTTGAAGTTAAATAATTTGCAAGATGCATATATACGCCCTGTTGTATACGCCCCTGCAAACATGAGTTTTGCTCCAAATACCGAATCATACATATTTATACAAGCTTGGGAAATGGCGCCTTTTTTAGGAGAAAAGTTGTTGCGCATCATGACTTCTTCCTTTCAAAGACCTAATCCTAAAGCCTTTAAAATGCATGCTAAAGTTGCGGGACACTATGTGAACTCTATTTTAGCCAGTCAGGAAGCCAAAGCAAAGGGATTTGATGAAGCCTTGTTATTAGACATTAATGACAACATTGCGGAAGGACCCGGTTCTAACATCTTCTTCGAAAAAGATGGTGTGCTGCATACACCCAAACCCGGTTATATACTTTCAGGAATTACCAGAGCAACCGTTTTTGAAATTTGTACAAAATTAAATATTCCAATTGTTGAAGGTGCTTATACCATTGAACAATTAAAACAAGCCGATTCGGTTTTCTTTTGTGGTACTGCCGCAGAAGTAATTGGTTGGGAATCGATAGATGATACGATTTTTCCTAAACCATGGAAGGAATCATTAGGAGCTAAAATTCAGGAAGCCTATCAAAACCTGGTACACGAAAAAAATTAAATTAATAAAGTAGAAAGCATTTAACATCATGGAATTAAATAAATATAGCAAATCAATTACGCAAGATCCTACACAACCTGCAGCACAAGCTATGTTGTATGGCATTGGTTTAACGGAAGAAGATTTAAAAAAAGCACAAGTAGGTGTGGTGAGCATGGGTTACGATGGCAATACTTGTAATATGCATTTAAATGATTTAGCCAAAGTAGTGAAGCAAGGTGTTTGGAACAATGACATGGTTGGTTTAATATTTAATACCATTGGTGTAAGTGATGGCATGAGCAACGGTTTGCCGGGTATGCGTTACTCATTGGTAAGCCGTGATGTTATTGCCGATTCTATTGAAGCAGTTTGCGGAGCACAGTGTTACGACTCGTTGATTGCTATTCCGGGTTGCGATAAAAACATGCCGGGTTCTATTATTGCCATGGGCAGATTAAATCGTCCATCTATTATGGTATATGGTGGAACCATTGCTCCCGGACATTATAAGGGTCAAGACTTAAATATCATTTCTGCATTTGAAGCATTGGGTCAAAAAATGGCCGGGCAATTGGACGAAGCTGATTTTAAGGGAATTATACAACATGCTTGTCCGGGTGCCGGAGCTTGCGGTGGCATGTACACTGCCAATACCATGGCATCTGCTATTGAAGCAATGGGTATGAGTTTGCCTTATTCTTCTTCTAATCCTGCATTAAGTGAAGAAAAGCAAAAAGAATGTATTGAAGCAGGAAAGGCTATTAAATTATTGATGGAGAAAAACATTCTTCCACGAGATATTATGACACGCAAAGCATTTGAAAATGCTATTACGTTAATTATGGTTTTGGGTGGAAGCACTAATGCTGTATTGCATTTGATAGCCATGGCCAGAAGCGTGGATATTCCTTTAACACAAGACGATTTTCAGGCAATCAGCGATAAGATTCCGGTATTAGCAGATTTTAAACCAAGCGGAAAATATTTAATGCAAGACGCACACCAATATGGTGGAGTACCTGCGGTGATGAAGTATTTGTTGAGTAAAGGTTTATTGCATGGCGATTGTATAACTGTAACAGGAAAAACGATTGCAGAAAATTTAGTGGATGTACCGGATCTAGATTTCGATCAACAAAAAATAATTTATCCTTTAGAAAATCCATTGAAAGCAACCGGACACTTGCAAATATTATATGGCAATTTAGCTTCGGGTGGAAGTGTTGCAAAAATTTCAGGAAAAGAAGGCGAATTATTTGAAGGGCCAGCAAGAGTATTTGATGGTGAACAAGAATTGATAGCCGGAATAAATTCGGGAAGAATTAAAGCCGGTAATGTAATAGTGATAAGAAATGTGGGACCTGTTGGCGCACCCGGAATGCCTGAAATGTTGAAACCTACTTCTGCCATTATTGGTGCGGGATTGGGTAAATCAGTTGCCTTAATTACCGATGGAAGATTTAGTGGCGGCACACATGGTTTTGTGGTAGGACATATTACTCCTGAAGCAGTAAAGGGTGGATTAATTGGTTTAGTTGAAGATGATGACATCATTGAATTAAATGTGGCTACTAAAAAAATGACGTTAAAAGTAAGTGAGGAGGTAATTGCAGAAAGAAGAGCTAAATGGGTAAAGCCGGCTCCAAAAGCAACAAAAGGATTATTGTTTAAATATGCGCAGTGTGTAAAAGATGCATCTGAAGGATGTGTTACAGATGAAGCATAAAAGAAGTACGAACATAAAGATTACTAAATCATAAGATTATAAAATAAATTGTATGAGTACAATTGAACAAAAAACATCAACAGCTGCTACCAATAACAACAGTGAAATTTTAAAAGATTCATTGGCAGGTACAGTAGAGCTAACCGGTTCACAGGCGGTGTTAGAAGCCTTTATTGCGGAAGGCGTTGATACCGTGTTTGGATATCCAGGCGGTGCAATTATGCCCATATACGATGCATTGTATGATTACAATGATCGTTTAAAACACATATTGGTTCGTCATGAACAAGGCGGTATACATGCCGGTCAGGGTTATGCGCGCAGCAGCGGAAAGGTGGGTGTTGTATTTGCTACCAGTGGACCGGGCGCAACCAATTTGGTAACAGGTTTGGCTGATGCTATGATAGATAGTACTCCTTTAGTATGTGTAACGGGTCAGGTATTTGCACACTTGTTAGGTACCGATGCCTTTCAGGAGACGGATGTGATAAATATTACTACACCAGTTACTAAATGGAACTATCAGGTAACTGATGCCAATGAAATTCCACATGTATTAGCCAAAGCATTTTATATTGCAGGCACCGGTCGACCGGGCCCTGTGTTGATAGATATTACCAAGAATGCCCAGATTCAAAAAATAGATTACAAAGGCTATGAGAAGTGCACGCACATTAGAAGTTATAGACCTAAACCAATTGTAAGAAAGTCGTACGTTGAACAAGCAGCGCAATTAATTAATGCGGCTAAGAAACCATTTGTGTTATTTGGTCAGGGTATTATTTTAGGAAAAGCAGAAAAAGAATTCAAGGCGTTTATTGAGAAAGGCGGATTGCCATCGGCCTGGACGCTTTTAGGATTAAGCGCTTTACCTACCGATCATCCATTAAATGTAGGCATGTTGGGCATGCATGGAAACTATGGCCCCAACGTACTTACTAATGAGTGTGATGTTTTAATTGCAGTAGGTATGCGATTTGATGATAGGGTTACCGGCAGATTAGATAAATATGCAAAGCAGGCTAAAGTAGTACACTTAGATATTGATCCGGCAGAGATCGATAAAAATGTAAAAGCCGAAGTGCCTGTTTGGGGAGATTGTAAAGAAACTTTACCCCTGCTTACCAAACTCATAGAAGAGAAAAAACACACTGAATGGTTGGCTAAGTTTAATGAATATACCCGTGAAGAAAATGAAGTGGTTATTCAACACGAACTTCATCCTACCACAGCGGTATTAACCATGGGTGAAGTAATCGATAGCTTAAATGAGTTAACCAATGGCAATGCAATTATAGTAACCGATGTAGGTCAACATCAAATGGTAGCTTGTCGTTACGCAAAGTTTAATCAATCTAAAAGTAATGTAACATCGGGCGGATTGGGTACAATGGGTTTTGGACTACCCGCTGCAATTGGTGCAAAATTTGGAGCTCCGGAAAGAACAGTAGTTGCTGTAATTGGTGATGGAGGTTTTCAAATGACCTTGCAAGAGTTGGGCACGATCATGCAAACCGGTTTAGATGTTAAGATATTAATTCTGAATAATCAATTCTTAGGAATGGTTCGTCAGTGGCAGCAACTGTTTAATGATAAACGATATTCGTTTGTAGACATACAAAGTCCTGATTATGTTCAGTTAGTAAAAGCATATGGCATCGAAGGAAATAGAATCGATGAAAGATCAGCCATTAAATCTGCTTTAGCAACCATGTTAAATCATAAAGGTTCTTACTTGTTGGAAGTAATGGTAGGCAAAGAAAACAATGTATTCCCAATGGTACCGCAAGGTTGCAGTGTATCAGAAATCAGATTAAAATAGCCAAAAAATGAAATCAGAATATACCATCACCGTTTATACCGAAAATCAGGTAGGTCTGTTAAACCGAATTGCCATTATTTTCTCTCGCAGAAAAATAAATGTAGAAAGCCTTAATGTATCACCATCAGAAGTAGAAGGCATTCATCGATTTACCATTGTAATTAATGAAACAGAAGAAGTGGTAAGAAAACTTTGTCGTCAGATTGAACGACAGGTAGAAGTATTGAAAGCTTATTACAATACCAATGAAGAAATTATTTGGCAGGAAATGGCATTGTATAAAGTGCCTACGGATGAAGTAGCGGAAAAAATGAAAGTAGAAAGATTGTTGCGTGAGCATGGTGCAAGAGCGGTAGTGATCAGAAAAGATTATACCATTTTTGAAACTACGGGACAAAGAGAAGAAACAGATAAGTTGGTAAAAGTATTAGAACCTTTTGGTTTGATAGAATTTGTTAGAAGTGCAAGAGTAGCAATTATTAAGGCAAGTAAAGGGTTTCACGAGAAGTTGAAAGAGTTTGAAGAGGGTGAGCCTTCAGAGGAATTGGCAGAAAACGAATTCTTAGATAAAGGACAAAGTGTATTTACCATGTAGAGACGACATGCTGTCGTCTTTTAAATTCAACATTCAACAAAGACCCTAACACGGTTAAATATTTATAACAAAACAAACAATCAATAAACAATGGCAAATTATTTCAACTCATTACCGCTGCGTGAACAATTGAATCAATTGGGAGTATGTGAATTTATGGATAAGTCGGCATTTGCTGATGGTGTTACTGCATTAAAAGGTAAAAAATTAGTGATAGTAGGTTGTGGAGCGCAAGGTTTAAACCAAGGCTTAAACTTACGTGATTCAGGCTTAGATGTTACTTATGCGCTTCGTCAAGAAGCCATCGATCAAAAAAGAGCTTCGTGGAAAAACGCTACCGACAACAATTTTACTGTTGGTACTTATGAAGCTTTAATTCCAACAGCTGATGTAGTAATTAACCTTACACCCGATAAGCAACACACATCGGTAGTTACAGCCATTATGCCATTGATGAAAAAAGGCGCAACATTGTCTTATTCTCATGGTTTTAATATTGTGGAAGAAGGCATGCAAATTAGAAAAGACATTACGGTGATCATGGTAGCGCCAAAATGTCCGGGTACAGAAGTACGGGAAGAATATAAAAGAGGATTTGGCGTACCTACTTTAATTGCGGTACATCCGGAGAATGATCCTGAAGGAAAAGGATGGGATTACGCTAAAGCATATTGTGTTGGAACAGGTGGACATAGAGCGGGTGTTTTAAAGTCTTCTTTTGTTGCGGAAGTAAAATCAGACTTAATGGGTGAGCAAACTATTTTATGTGGTTTGTTGCAAACTGGTTCTATTCTTTCATTCGATAAAATGGTGGAGAAAGCCATTGCGCCTGAATATGCAGCAAAATTAATTCAATATGGTTGGGAAGTCATTACCGAAGCCCTTAAACAAGGTGGAATTACTGCCATGATGGATCGTTTATCTAATCCTGCAAAAATCAAAGCTTTTGAATTATCAGAAGAGTTGAAAGACATTATGCGTCCGTTGTTTCAAAAACACCAGGATGATATTATGAGTGGTGTATTTTCTTCTACCATGATGCAAGACTGGGCTAATGACGATAAAAATTTATTAACCTGGAGAGAAGCAACAGGTCAAACTGCGTTTGAAAAAACAGCGCCGGGTTCAATGAAAATTACTGAGCAAGAATTTTTCGACAATGGATTGTTAATGGTTGCGTTTGTTAGAGCCGGTGTTGAATTAGCTTTTGAAACAATGGTAGAAGCGGGTATTAAAGAAGAGTCTGCATACTATGAGTCATTGCATGAAACTCCATTAATTGCCAACACTATTGCACGTAAGAAGTTATATGAAATGAATCGAGTAATTTCTGATACAGCAGAATATGGTTGTTATTTATTTGATCATGCATGTAAGCCATTGTTGACTGATTTTATGAAAAAAATAGATACGGATGTTATCGGTAAAAATTTTAATACGGGTAAAGATGGTGGTGTTGATAATAAAACCTTAATAGCAATTAATGCGGTTATTCGCTATCATCCGGTAGAACTAATTGGGGAAGAATTAAGACAGGCAATGACAGACATGAAAACAATCAGTACTAACGCTTGATATTGAACTAATGGATAATGTGCAAATAAAAGAGTCTGAACTGTATGGTCTTGATGTGAAAGGAGCAGCAGAAAGACTTCGACATATTGTTACACATACACCACTAACGTATAATACCAATCTCTCTAAAAAATATAATTGTAAAGTATATTTAAAGCGAGAGGATTTGCAGATAGTGCGTTCTTATAAATTACGTGGCGCGTATAATATGATCAGCAGTTTAACTGCTGATCAATTAGCGCGTGGTGTAGTGTGTGCAAGTGCAGGAAATCATGCGCAAGGTTTTGCTTATAGTTGTAAGAAGCTAAACATTAAAGGCGTGGTTTTTATGCCCATTATCACCCCCAATCAAAAAGTTAGTCAAACTAAAATGTTTGGTGATGGCAATATTGAAATAAAATTGATAGGAGATACATTTGATGATTGTGCAGCAGCAGCAAAGGAATATACAGCAGCCAATGGAATGACTTTTATTCCTCCGTTTGATCATCTGAAAATTATAGAAGGACAAGCAACAGTTGCGCTGGAAATTTTAGCAGATTTACCACAAGTTGATTATGTATTTTCACCTTTTGGTGGCGGCGGACTAACAGCGGGAATGGGTGCTTATTTTAAAAAGCATTCAAAGCATACTAAAATAATTGGATTAGAGCCGGAAGGTGCCCCATCTATGACAGAAGCTTTGAAAGCAGGCCATCCGGTAACAGTTGAAAATATTGAACGATTTGTAGATGGTGCGGCGGTGAAGCGTGTAGGAGATCTTACTTTTAATATTTGTAAAGAAGTGATGGATAAAATGTGTTTGGTGAATGAAGGTAAAGTTTGCACCACCATTTTAAAATTATACAATGAAGATGCAATTGTAGTTGAACCAGCCGGAGCTTTGTCAATTGCTGCGTTAGATGACTTTGCGGAGGAAATACAAGGCAAAACTATTGTATGTATCATTAGTGGCAGCAACAACGACATAGATCGGATGCAGGAGATAAAAGAAAGATCTTTGCAATACGAGGGCTTAAAGCATTACTTCCTGATTCGTTTTGCACAGCGTCCTGGCGCATTAAAGGAATTTGTAAGTCATGTATTAGGCCCAACAGATGACATTACCCGATTTGAATACATACAAAAAAACAATAAAGAAACAGGTCCGGCATTAGTAGGAATAGAATTACAGTCGAGTAAAGATTACACCGTTTTGATTGAAAATATGAAAAGGTATAATATAAACTATACTGCACTGAATCAAAATGATAATGTGTTTGGTTATTTGGTTTAATAAATTAATTTGTATTTAAGATTTTAAGAAAGAGAAGTTATGCAGGTTTTAAAATTCGGAGGAAGTTCGGTTGCCAATGCAACTAACATCAACAAAGTTGTATCAATAGTAGTGAAAGCAAAGGAGAAAGAACCGGTTGTATTGGTTGTTTCTGCATTGGGAGGTGTAACGGATCAATTGATACTTACGGGTACTTTAGCTGCAAATGGTAATGAAGAATATAAGCTACAAATGAAAGCATTGGAAGCTAAGCATTTAGATGCGGTTAGAGAACTGTTACCTATACAAGAACAAAGCGCAACATTAAGTTGGGTTAAACAGCAATTAAATGAATTAGAGGGCTTATGTGATGGTATATTTTTATTGGGCGAATTATCTCCTCGAATTAAAGATCGGTTGGTTAGCTTCGGAGAGTTAATGTCTTCTTATATTATTTCAGCTAAACTCCAATCAATATCAGTTAATCAACAATGGGTAGATTCTAGAAAGCTAATTATTACCGATGATCAATATAGCAATGCAGCGGTTAATTTTGAAAAAACCAATGCAAATATTCAACAATATTTTTCTGAAAATAAATTTGACATATACGTTGCACCCGGATTTATTTCTTCTAATGAAGAAGGGTTCACTACAACCTTAGGCAGAGGGGGTTCTGATTATACCGGCGCTATTTATGCAGCTGCATTAAATTCTGCAACTTTAGAAATTTGGACAGATGTGAGTGGTATGAAAACAGCTGATCCAAGGTTGGTGCAGCATGTAAAGCACATCGAAAGAATTTCTTACCAGGAGGCCATGGAGTTATCGCATTTTGGGGCAAAGATTATTTATCCGCCTACGATACAGCCGGTAATGAAAAAAAACATACCGGTTTGGGTGAAGAATACATTTGAACCATTAGCCGAAGGAACCATCATAGAGAAAGAAGTAACGCACGACAATCAAATTATCAGAGGAATATCCAGTATAAACTCTATCAGCTTATTGAGTTTAGAAGGGAGTGGTATGGTAGGGATACCTGGATTTTCAAAACGATTATTTGAAACCTTAGCCATAAAAAATATCAATGTAATATTAATTACACAAAGTTCTTCAGAACATTCTATTTGCGTAGGTATTAGTGAAGCAGATGCAGTGGTGGCACAAGCAGCAATTGATCATGCGTTTTCATATGAAATCCAAACCAGTAAAGTGGAGCCGGTAAAAGTTGAAAACGGATTAAGTATTGTTGCTGTAGTAGGAGAACAAATGAAAAGTCACCCGGGTATCAGCGGTAAAATGTTTGGTGCTTTAGGTAGAAACGGAATTAATGTAAGAGCCATCGCACAAGGTTCTTCAGAAAAAAACATATCATCCGTATTGTCGGCAGTGGATGTAAAGAAAGCCATCAATGTATTGCATGAAGAATTTTTTGAAACCAGCTACAAGCAGCTCAATCTATTTATTGCAGGTACAGGAAATGTGGGAGGAAAACTAGTTGGACAAATTGCCAAGCAAGTAAATTATTTAAAAGAACATCTTCGTTTGCAAATACAAGTGGCAGGTATAGCCAACAGTAAAAAAATGTTGATGAATGATGGTGGTATTGATTTAAACAACTGGAAAGAAGAACTTGCATCCGGTGAAGACGCAACCATAGATAAGTTTGTAGAATCCATCATCCATAAAAACTTAAGAAATAGTGTTTTTGTAGATGTAACTGCTAATGCAGCCGTTGCCGCAGTTTATGGAACATTGTTAGAAAAAAGTGTGTCGGTAGTAGCATGTAATAAAATTGCTTGTTCTTCTGCTTACAACAATTATCTACATCTTAAAACATTGGCGCGTGCGTATAATACCCGCTTCTTATTTGAAACAAATGTTGGAGCAAGTTTGCCCATTATAGGAACATTGAATGATTTAATACGCAGTGGAGATAAGATAAATAAAATTCAAGCAGTACTATCCGGCACTTTAAATTACGTATTCAATAATTACGATGCAACTGTGCCATTTTCACAAATTGTAAAACGAGCACAAGATGAGGGCTATACAGAGCCTGATCCACGTTTAGATTTAGGGGGTACTGATGTGATGAGAAAAATAATGATTCTTGCTAGGGAAGCCGGTGAGAAAATGGAAATGGCAGACATCGAGAATGAAGCATTTTTGCCGGCATCTTGTTTTGAAGGCACCGTACAGGATTTTTATAATGAAATGGAAAAGCAAGAACCACATTTCAAGAAATTATATGAATCTGCAAAAGCAGAAAATTGTAAATTAAAATTTGTTGCTTCTTTTGATAATGGAAAGGCCAAAGTAGGATTGCAGCATATCCCTTCTGGTTCTGATTTTTATCATTTATATGGCAAAGATAATTTAGTATTATTTTATACAGAAAGATATCCGGAGCAACCGTTGGTAATAAAAGGTGCCGGTGCAGGAGCAGATGTAACAGCATCGGGTGTATTTGCAGATATAATTAGGGTAGCAGGCTAATAATTTCATTAATCAATTCTGAGAATCAGTATAGATAAAAAAATATGAACAATAAAAAAATAGTAGTTCATGCTCCTGCAACAGTAGCCAATATGGTTTGCGGGTTCGATATTTTGGGTTTTGCAGTAAATGACCCTTATGATATTATGTCTATTTCATTTTCAGATCATGCAGGTATTACCATAATAAATGAGGACGAATACAATCTACCAACGAATCCGGAAAAAAATGTAGCTGGTGCTGCATTGTTGGCATTAATGGAAGAGGCACCGGAGGTTAAAGGATTTGAATTACGTATCAAAAAACAAATAAAACCCGGCAGTGGAGTGGGTTCCAGTGCTGCAAGTTCTGCCGGCGCAGTAGTTGCGGCCAATGCATTGTTGAATAATAAATTTAGTAAAGAAGATCTGGTTCGCTTTGCAATGAATGGAGAGAAATTGGCATCGGGTGTAAAACATGCAGACAATATTGCTCCTTGTATTTATGGTGGTGTAACGCTCATTCGTTCAATTTTCCCATTAGATATTGTTCAATTAAATGCACCTACATTATATGTTACTATTGTGCATCCTCAAATAGAAGTGAGAACAGCAGATGCAAGAAGTATATTGAAACAGCAAATTCAATTAAAAGATGCGATAAAACAATGGGGTAATATTGCAGGTTTAGTTGCAGGCTTACAGAAAGAGGATTATGATTTAATAGGACGCTCTTTAGAAGATGTTTTGATTGAACCAATTAGAAGTATCTTGATTCCAGGATTTGATTTAGTAAAACAAAAAAGTAAAGAAGCCGCTGCTTTAGGAGGTGGAATTTCAGGATCTGGCCCATCCATTTTTATGTTGAGTAAAAGTGAATCAACCGCAAAAGAAGTAGAGCAAGTTATGCACGAAGTATTCGAAAATATTGGCTTAGCCCATCATACTTATGTTACCACCATTAATCAGCATGGTGTAAAAATTATATCATAATAATTTATCTCCTTCAATTGTTTTATAGTATATGCAATATTATAGTTTAAATAAACAAGCACCGAATGTTAGTTTTAGAGAAGCGACCGTATTAGGTCAGGCGCCAGATAAGGGCTTGTATTTTCCGGAAAGAATACCTACGCTAGATAAATCATTGATTAGAGATATTAAATCCTATAAAAAAGAAGAATTAGCATTTAAAGTAATGTTGCCTTATGTGGGTGGAACTATTGCTGATGAGGTATTGTATAAGATTGTATCGGAAACCATTGACTTTGATTTTCCGCTAGTAAAAATAAACGATCAAATTGCATCACTTGAATTATTTCATGGACCAACACTGGCATTTAAGGATGTAGGTGCAAGATTCATGAGTAGGTGTTTGGGCTATTTTTCTCAAAATCAATCCAATAAAGTAACGGTACTGGTAGCCACTTCGGGCGATACCGGAGGTGCAGTGGCCAACGGTTTTTTAGGAGTAGAAGGGGTAGAGGTAGTAATATTATATCCTTCAGGCAAAGTGAGTCCGGTTCAAGAATTGCAGTTAACTACATGCGGCCAAAACATAACTGCATTAGAAGTTGCAGGAACGTTTGATGATTGCCAGGCGATGGTGAAGTCGGCCTTTATGGATGCAGACTTATTAGCGAAGATGCAGTTAACATCGGCCAATTCCATTAATGTAGCCAGATGGTTGCCTCAGCAGCTGTATTATTTTTTTGCCTATCAGCAATGGGATGAAGAGGCGCCTCCGGTGATAGCAGTGCCGAGTGGCAACTTTGGAAATATTTGTTCAGGGTTATTGGCATATGTAAGTGGATTACCTGTACAACATTTTATTGCAGCCTGTAATGAAAATGATGCAGTACCTGAATATTTGAGAACAGGAAAATATGCCGCGAAGCAGGCAGTAGCTACCATTTCTAACGCAATGGATGTGGGGAGTCCGAGTAATTTTGTACGTATATTAGAATTGTTTGAAAACCAATACGAAACCATTAAAGCATTGGTTAGCGGTTATACGGTAAGCGATGCAATTACCAGGCAAGTAATGGCAGAGGTATTTAAGAAGGATAACTATATATTAGATCCACATGGTGCAGTGGCGTATTATGCGTTGAACGATTATCTGCATCAGCATAGTGATCAAAAAGGATTTATTTTAGAAACGGCACATCCGGTTAAATTTCCTGATACGGTTGAAGAAATGATTGAACAAAAACTACCCGTACCTGCATCTGCGCAAGCATTGTTTGGCAAAGAAAAGCACAGTATTTTATTAAATGCCGGTTTTGATGCGTTGAAAGAATATTTGATGAGCAGATAGACTTATCCGTATACTGCTTTAAAAAATGCAGATAACTTTTGAGGATCTAATTGTTTGTTGGTTCGAACACTGCTGCACAAATCAATACCAAAAGGTTGAACCGTATCAATAGCTGCACGAACATTTTCAGCATTGATGCCTCCTGCTAAAAATACAGGAACGCTAGATTGGTCTACAATCATTTTACTAAGATTCCAGTTATGTGTTTTGCCGGTACCGCCTAATACTTTAACATCCAGATTGGGATTGCCACTATCGAGCAGTAATGCATCTACTTGTTCGGCAATTTCTAAGGCTTCTGTTACAGAATGTTCGTTTAATACATGAATAACCTGAACAATTTTTATACCGGGAAGTGCCTTTTTAATTTGTTGGTAAGTGCCTTCAGACAGTGCGTCTACTATTTGAATGGTATTGGTATGAACCAGTTGTTGGTGTTGAATAATATTACTCGCAACAGTTTCACTCGTCAGCAAAAAGCTACTGATTGCAGGGGGTAAAGTAGCGGTAATTGCTGCAATAGTTTCATTGGTAATAATACCTGGTCCGCTGGGCATAGGCCCTACTAAACCTAGTGCAGCAGCACCATGCTCAATAGCCATTTTAGCTTCATTTATTGAACTAATGCAACATATTTTTACTTTGGGTAGCATAAGACTAACAGCTATACATTCGGGGAATAGAAAAATTGAAAGTACAAAAAAACGATACGTACAAAAAATAAAACTTAAGTATTGGCCAGTTAAGTAGCTACTTAAATAAATTTTCTTGCCTAACTGTATTTTTTACACAAAAATTAAATACCTTTTACATTAGTAAAAAAAATACCATGAACAAAAAACTAGCTCTTTGGTCAATAACTGTTGGATTAGGCGGATTATTATTTGGTTTAGATGTAGCTGTTATTTCAGGCGCAGAAAAAGCAATTCAAACACTATGGAGTTTAACGGATTGGATGCACGGAACAGCCATTGCCATGGCATTGTATGGAACTGCTTTTGGTGCAGCGTTTGGAAATATTCCTGCAAATACAATGGGTCGTAAAGCAACGCTAATCTGGATTGGTATTTTATTTTTTGTTACGTCTATAGGTGCTGCCGTTGCTACAGATGTGTACACTTTTATGTTTTTTAGATTTGTTAGTGGATTGAGTATTGGTGCTTCATCAGTAGTAGCTCCGGTATATATTTCAGAAATTGCGCCTCCAAAATACAGGGGTAGAATGGTGGTTTCTTTTCAATTAAATATTGTTGCAGGCATATTGATTGCGTATTTATCTAACTATTTAATTGCCAAAATTGCCGGGGAAAATGATTGGAGATGGATGTTAGGAATTGTAGCAATACCTTCTTTAATATTTTCGTTATTAATGTTGGTAACGCCCGAAACGCCAAGATGGTTAGTGTTGTATAAAAAAGACGATGCCGCTGCAAAAGCTGTATTGCAATTAACTGGTGAAGATGCTGAAAAAGTGATTGCGGATATTAAGTCATCAAGTTCCACTATTACTGAATCATTATTTAATAAGAAATTTATTAAGCCGCTTTTATTAGCATTTTTAATTGCCTTCTTTAATCAATTGTCGGGTATCAATGCAATTATATACTTCGCACCCAAAGTGTTTGAAATGGCGGGTATAGAAAGAAGCGGTGCATTGCTTTCTACTGTGGGTATTGGTGTGGTAAATTTAGTGTTTACTATTTCGGGTTGGTATTTAATAGACCGTTTAGGAAGAAAATTATTGATGTATATTGGTTCGTTTGGTTATATCCTATCACTTTCATTAATCGCGTTTTCATTTAATAGTAGCGATCACAGCATGATTGTATATTATGTATTTATGTTTATTGCATCACATGCAGTAGGACAAGGTGCGGTAATTTGGGTATTCCTTTCAGAATTATTTCCTAATGGCGTACGCGCAAGTGGCACTTCATTCGGAAGTTTAACTCACTGGATATTTGCAGCATTAATTGCGCAGGTATTTCCTTATTTTGCTAACCATGTGTTGCCAATGTATATTTTTGGATTCTTTGCAGTGATGATGGTATTACAATTATTATACGTTTGGAAAATGATGCCCGAAACCAAAGGGATTGCGCTAGAAGACATGGAGCGCTCTATGGTAATGCATTAATACAATTTAAAAAACATCATGCTATTGTTTTAAAATTTAATCTGCAATAGCTGCCTGTGCCGCTGCCAAACGGGCTATAGGAACTCTGAACGGAGAGCAACTTACATAGCTCAATCCCATGTTATGAAAGAATTGTACACTGGCAGCATCGCCACCATGTTCGCCGCAAATGCCCACTTTTAAATTCTTTTTAGTAGATCTGCCACGTTCAGTTCCTAATCGAACCAATTCACCCACCCCGTTTTGATCGATGGTTTGAAAAGGATCTTCTTCTAAAATTTTTTGATTTAAATAATTAGGCAAAAATCCACCAATATCATCTCTGCTGAAACCGAAACACATTTGAGTTAAATCATTCGTGCCAAAACTAAAGAAGTCGGCATCATTAGCCATTTGCGCTGCTGTAATTGCCGCACGAGGCGTTTCTATCATGGTTCCAAATAAATAAGGAATGTTTTTAACGTGCATCGATTTGCACACTTTTTTATATACCGTATTAACTATTTGTTTTTGATGTTGTAGTTCATTTGCAGTGCATGTTACCGGAATCATAATTTCCGGAAAAGTTTTTTTACCCAACTTGTTTAATTCGGCAGCTGCTTCAAATATTGCGCTGACTTGCATCTCTGTAATTTCAGGATACGTGATGCCCAATCTTACGCCCCGGTGCCCTAGCATAGGGTTGTTTTCATGCAAGGCCAATACTCTTCTTTTTAATAAACTCATACTAATGCCTAACTCTTTACTCAGTTGTTGAAGCTTTGCAGCATCATGTGGAACAAATTCATGAAGTGGAGGATCTAACAAACGGATAGTAACCGGATAACCGCTCATGATTTTCATGGTTTCTTTAATATCTTTTTTTACAAAAACAAAAAGTTCTTTCAACACACTTTTTCTTTCTTCCATTGTTTTACAAACAATCATTTTGCGTAATAAAAACAATGGCTTATCGCTGCCTTTTCCGTAAAACATGTGTTCTGTTCTGAGTAAGCCTATACCTTCTGCACCAAACGACAAAGCAGTTGCTGCATCAGCAGGGGTGTCGGCATTGGTACGTACCCCCATTTTTTTAAAGCGATCTACCAATTTCATTAAGTCTTTGTAAGATTTGTTTTTATGAAGATCAATGTCGACCAATGGCAAACTACCTTCATAAATCAACCCCTTTGTACCGTTTAAACTAATCCAGTCACCTTCGTGAATATGTTGCCCAGATTTTGTTGTAAAAGAGGTATGCTCTGCATTAATTTCAACATCACTACAACCCACAATACAACATTTACCCCAGCCTCTTGCTACCAGCGCTGCGTGTGAGGTCATGCCCCCTTTAGAAGTAATGATGGCAGCAGATTTGTACATGCCATCCACATCTTCCGGAGAAGTTTCTTCTCTTACCAATATAACTTGCTCTCCTTTTTTAGCCCATTCAACTGCATCAGCAGAAGTAAATACCACACGACCACGTGCACCACCGGGGCCAGCAGGAAGTCCCTTTGCAATAGGTTTGGTAACTAATTCAATGGAGGGATTGAGCATCGGTAATAATAACTCAACCAGTTGATTAGGCCCAACCCTGCGAATGGCGGTTTTAGCGTTGATTAGCTTTTCTTTATACATTTCAGTAGCCATTCGTACCGCAGCAACACCATTTCTTTTACCTACCCTGCATTGCAACATATATAATTTTCCCTTTTCAATGGTAAATTCAATATCCTGCATGTCTTTGTAATGTTTCTCCAATTTATTTTGATAGCCATCGAGTTGTTTATATAAATCAGGCATTAATTTTTCTAGGGTAGGAAGATGTTTGCTTTGTGCGTTTTTAGAATAGGCATTAATAGGTGCAGGTGTTCTGGTACCCGATACAACATCTTCACCTTGTGCATCTACTAAAAATTCGCCATAAAATTTATTTTCTCCATTGCCGGGATTGCGGGTAAAGGCAACACCTGTTGCACTTTGTTTCCCCATATTACCAAAAACCATTGCCTGCACATTTACAGCAGTGCCCCATTCTTCCGGTATTTTTTCGATTTTTCTGTACTCAACAGCCCTGCGGCCATTCCAGCTGGTAAAAACAGCACTAATGCCACCCCATAACTGTTCATAAGGATCATCTGGAAAAGGACGACCAAATAAATGTTTAATAGTAAGTTTATAATCAATCACCAATTCTTTTAATTCTTCCGCTGAAAGTTCAGTATCATTTTCGTAGTTGTTTTTGTGTTTGATCTGTGCTAATTTTTCATCTAATATTTTTCTGATACCTTTTCCGTTTTTGGGTTCAATGCCTGCGGCTTTTTCCATTACTACATCCGCATACATCATAATCAGTCTTCTGTAAGCATCGTACACAAAACGTTCATCACCAGTATGGTAGATTAAACCTTTAATCGTTTTTTCATTTAATCCAACATTCAAAATAGTTTCCATCATACCCGGCATAGATCTTCTTGCGCCGGAGCGAATAGATAACAGCAATGGATTTTCGGCATCACCAAAACGCTTATGCATTAAGCTTTCTACTTTTTTAATAGATTGCTCCACTTGTTTAGTTAATATTTCTGGGTAGTGTTTTTTGTTTTGATAGTAGTACGTGCAAACTTCTGTAGTAATGGTAAAGCCTGGTGGTACGGGTAATTTTAGTTTAGGATGACCAGCCATTTCTGCTAAATTAGCACCCTTACCTCCCAACAAGTTTTTCATAGATTCATTGCCATCTGCCTGACCGCCTCCAAAAAAATAAACATATTTGGTGGAGTTATTAGACTTTGCCATAATGAAAGATTTATGGCTGGTAAGTTATTTTATTTATAAATAAAGGAAAAGGTGATTTGTCAGAATATAAACTGATAATAATCAGTTTTAATTAAGAAAGTTTTTAATAAAAATTAGCATAAATATTGATTTTTAATTTTTTGAATAAGTAGTGTTACAATAAATTTCATACTTCTTTTTTTATTATTTACTTTTTTTCCCCGAATAGTCGGGATGTTCCACTTGATAAAAAAAGTAACAAAAAAATCAAGATTAGCCCGATCGCTCCGCGCGTCTAATCTTCCCACGCGCCCTACTAAAATGATTATCGTAAACCGGAATGAAATTCAGTAAAGAATGTCATAAACTTTCTTTTAAAGAGAGAAAATGCTGTAATTTCTTAAAAAATTTTGAAACACAAGGTGCCTATCAAATTAAACCAATTTTGTCATTGTAACAACGTGCAATAAGTATGCAGGTTTGGGTGGCGTATCGGCAGCATTAACCAAAATTTGAGCGGAATGGATGCAGTTTTCAACCCAAAGGAAAATAGTTAAGGTCGAAAAAAATAGGGCTATCTCAACAATTTAGGTTGGGTTGAAAACAAAGACTGAAGTGAAAAATTTTGGTGATGGCGGTAACAAAATATGCCATGGAAGCTAAAGTATACCAACCGCCAAATGCCTTCGATGCGACTTGACTTTTTTGTTACTTTTTGTGTCAAGACAAAAAGTAAATAATAAAAAAAGATGTATGAATATATAATAAAACCAATTTATTCATAGAATATTTATAACAAGATGTTTGCCCTAAAGAAACAATATAGACCAATTAAAATGGTTATTTAATATAAGGTAATCCTGTTCCATTATATTCAATCACTAAATTTTCTATAGAATGAATCGCAGTAAATGTTTGCAGCATCTCTTTAAAATTAAAATCAATAGGAAGAACTACATACCTGAATTTATTGTGCGGTAATTTTAATGATTCCAATAAAGCAAATTTTTCTTTTTTCGGAATTTCTTCAATGAATTTATTACCGGGTTTAATTTTGTGTTGTAAATAATAATCAATGGCCAGTAGCTGAGGTATAATAGTATCTGTAGCGTAATTGGCTTGAATAAACTGATCGGCAATTTGGTAGATATCATTCAGGGTATATTGAAAGAAGCTACTTTGTTTTTCAAAATGTTTGCCGAGCCCTAATAAAAAATCAAAAATACTGTAGTGCGTAGTAATATATTGAAGGGTATGTTTCAGTCTTTTTTTATTCCAATAAATTTCTAATGCATGTTCCAGTTTAGTGATTTCTGCCAATTCAAATTCCGATAAATAGTTGCTACGAATAATCTGATAAGGTGCTATAGGATCAAAAACATATCCATGTTCAGGATATTTCTCTCGAACAGGGGTACCTTTTAAAAACTTTAAAAAACCCAGTTGCAATTCAGGCGGAAAGAGTTTAAACACTTCTTCAAAACTGTATTTAATATCATCCCAATAATCTAAAGGAAGTCCTACAATTAAATCGAGGTGCATTTCTACATAATCCTTTAATGCAAGAATAACCCCCTTTGTTTTTTCAAAATCCTGTTTTCTACCAACCGATAAATTAGCTTTTTGATTTACGGTTTGAATACCAATTTCGAACCGGAACATGCCTTTGGGAACTTTGTCTTTAATGAATTGCATGATGGCGGGATGCAAAATATCCGCAGTAATTTCAAACTGAAAAACATTATCTGGTTTGGCATGATCTAAAATAAACTGAAAGATGTCTATCGTAAAATCTTTCTTCACATTAAAAGTGCGATCTAAAAATTTTATGGTTTTGCCATGCGTCATTAAATAGCGCAAATTATTTTTAATATGCTCCGTTGGGAGAAAGCGAACGCGGTTGTCTAAGCTGGCTAAGCAAAATTCACATTTATAGGGGCAGCCTCTAGATGTTTCTATGTACAATACCCTGTTGGCTAAAGTTGCAGGGTCATCATTTTGGTAGGGGTTAGTTGAAGCATATTTTTCTAATTCAAATGCTGCACTGTTATTGTGATAGTGAATAATGCCATTTGTTTTAGATACTAAGTTGTCGATGTGATCGGTGTTTGGATAATTGGCTAAAAACAGTGCAAAAGGAATTTCGCCCTCCCCGGTAATAATATAATCTACTTCATCTGAAAAAATTAATTGCTGCCAATCGTAGGTAACTTCTGGTCCGCCCAGTAAAATTTTTGTATTTGGGTTAAGTGATTTTATTTTTTGTGCAACGGTAAGTGTTTGAGTAATGTTCCAGATGTAGCAACTGAAGCATACTACTTCAAATTTACAGCAGTAAGCAGCAATTTCATTTACCTCTTCTTTAATGGTAAATTCTTTCCAGGAAAGTCGTTCATCTGCTTTGTTTAATTCATACAATAGCCGAATAGCTAGGTTAAGGTGTATGTATTTGGCATTGAGTGTAGTTAAAAGAATGGATGGCTGTTGCATTTCAGGTACAATGGTAAAATATTTTTTGTTATTAGCCAATTTACTAGTATGAAATTTAGGGATTGGGTAATTTAACAAAGGGTAAATTAACTGATATATTTAATTTAATATTGCAAGATTTAATTTCAATTTATTCGACTAACACATTAGTAAATTATAATAACTATCATGACAAAGCAATTCATTTTAGCTTCCTTGGTATTGGTTTTAGCATCTTGTGAGAGAATGGCTAAAGTTTTTGATAGTAGTTCTTCAAAGGTTGAATCGCAAATAGAGCAAGCAGCAGCATTAACAGTTCAACTACCTGACAGTGCAATACATATAACAGATGCATTGTTGAAACATGCAGATACAGTAAAGGTTTCCGATCAACAACTTTTAAAAATCTACCAGATAAGAGTAAAGTCATTTGCTGCTTTAGGTAAAACAGATTCAACTTTAGCAAGTGGTCAATCAGTTCGGGAAACGGCTGTATTATTATCGGATTCGTTGGCTATTGCAGAAACCGTATTAGATTTATACAGCAATGTAGATTTTAAATATATTAATAGAGCACAGCGTTTTTTACCCGGTGCCATATCTACTTTTAATACGTTAAATAAAAAATACGAAACCGGAATTGCGAATGCCGTAAATGGTGTTTTCTTAAGTAATAAGGGCGAATATTTAGAAGCACAAAAATATTTTATGCAATCGTATAAAATATTTACTGAACTGGATAGTGTAAAAGCTGTTGCGAGAATATGTAATAGTTTGGGTAACAATTATGGAAGAATTAATAGCTTGAAAGAATCAACCGATTATTACAGACGTGCGTTGCAATCCGCAAAATTGATGAAAGATCAGCCTTTACAAGCATCTATTCTCATTAATTTAGGCGTTAATTACAAATACATTAATTTGGATAGCGCAGTTGGCTATTATCAGCAAGCTTTAAACTTATTACCGGTAAACTATAAGGGCAATTTAAAATTGAAAGCTAAATATAATTTGGCTAATATTTATATGTCTAATAATCAATTTAGAAAGGCAGAAGAAGAATATAAAAATATTCTTGCTAGTTCCATTGCAGCTAATTATCAGGAGGGTGTAGCCATGGCTTACGGTGGATTGGGTACGCTGTATAGCAATGCAAAGAATTATACTTTATCGGTAAGAAATTATCAAACAGCTATTAAACTACTAGATTCGGTAGGGTTAAAAAATGTGATGATGATGCTTTTGCCTGAATTAATTAATGTATATAAGTTGATAGGAGATAGCAAAAATATCATACTATACAGTGATCAATATTATACATTAAAAGACTCCCTGGTTTCAGTAGAAAAAACAACTGCTATACATGAGTTAGAGAAGCGATATCAAACAGAGAAAAAAGAATTAGAAAATAAAAGTTTGCGATCTCAATTGTCTACCAAAAAGTTAACCAATGGTTTGTTAGTGGGACTACTGATATTAATGACCTTGTTTGTGTTGATCTTACGACAAAGAAATTATTATCATCAGCAAAGAAATATTTCTTATGAAGTATTGATTGAAAAATACAGAGAGGAGAAGCTAGAGCGTGAAAAACAAGCATTAACACCAAGTGTAGGCCAAACCGTAGAGCAAAATGAGTACCCTGCTGAAAATAGTTTATTTGAAAAAATCGATAACTATTATAAAACGCATAAACCTTATCAAAACGTAGGATTAAAAATTGAAGATATTGCTGCGTTTTTAAATGTCCCTACGAAGGATATTTTCCAATCCATAAAACTAAATGGGTTTAGAAATTTCAATTCGTTTACCAATAGTTACAGGGTAACATCTGTTAGAATAATGTTTGAAGACCCAGCGTATGATCACTACAAATTAGAATCTATTTGGACGGCAGCCGGCTTTGGGTCTAAACCCACTTTTTATACCGCCTTTGTAGAAGAAACTGGAATTAAACCGGCATATTATAGAGTAATGATTAATAAATCTACTAATCCGGATGCATATAATCAATCTTAGTATTAATAATTTATTGTATAAATAATCAATTGAAATACAATTTACACCTACGGTCTGTTTACAATTAATGTGTTGAAATAATGCAACAAATTTCACCTTTAGACACATCTAAATAAATCATTCGATGTAAGTTGAAATATTTTATTTTCGATTAAAGCATTGATAATCAATTTATTGATCAACAGTTAAATAAATTCTTTACTACTATAATTTGTTAAACACTTATTATAATTGTTTTATTGTACTTGCATTTAAAATGCAAACCGAACATTAAAATAGGAGTTTATGAGATCAATATCCAAGAAAACTAGTGAAACCAATAAAGTACAAAGTATAAAATATTTACATATTTTATATCGCAACCAACCCATACAATTAATTATTAGTGTATGGCTAATTTTACTTGTTGGATTGGTACAGTTAAAGGCACAAAACCAAGCACCAAAAATTAGTTTTTACGATAGTAAATCGCCGAAAGTTCCGGGTACCAATATACCCTTGCTAGATTTTTCATTAGGTATTCTTAATCAGACTGCTCCTATCATTAGCAATAGCGGCGGGCCTTTACCGGAAAATATATTTGGCAATGTTTTGCTTACCAGCCCTGGAGAGAGAGTTTTAGTGCAAACAAAATACGGAATGGTACCTAAGGGAAGAGTGTTTGATGGTAAAGTAAACAGAGTTAGAAGTGTTTTTCAAGCTTCTACTGTAAATAATCCATTGCTGGCTACTACAAGTAGGATCAGTCTGATTGAGTGCGGCAAAAATGGCGTAGTATATTTTGTAGACTCCTTGTATTACGTTAGAAAAGTTGAAAATGGTGTGGTAACTACAATAAAAAAATGCCCTAATGAAATTACCGCCATGAAAATTGATTCAAAAGGCAATATTATTATTGCCGATAAAGTGCCGGGTACCACTACCACATCAAAAGGAACTTATAATGTAGACGTTTTTTCCATTAAAAAAATCGATAGCAATGGGAAAATCAGTTTGGTTGCCGGTTCAGGAAAATTCAGAACTATTGATTCTGTATATTCATATACGCTTCCTCCTAATGATCCATACAAAGCCTACATAGCCAGAACGGATTTATATGACGGCAAAGGTACTGCTGCCAGTTTTGGTGAGATCCGCAGCATAGCATTAGATGGTAAGGATAACATATATGTAAATGATTACTATCAGTCTTATGGTATTTCTCCTGATATGACAAAAGAATCAACGACTCAATTGTATAGGAAGATTACACCAGATGGTTCAGTAAAATCATTTGCAGGTTCTTTAATCCAATATTCTTTAGGTTTTAAAAAAGATGTGAAAAAATCTTTTTCCACATATGAAAAAATCTTGGGCGCTGCTCAACAATTTCAATGTGATGCTGCTGGTAATATTTACATTTTATCTAATTATACAATTGCTAGAAAAATTAACCCAAATATTCTGCAAATAATAAAACTGAGTACTAAAAATATTGTTGATACAATATTTTCTACAGCTGCTGAAAGGCCTTTTTATATAGATAATTTCATATTGGATCGAGAAGGTAATTTCCATCTTACATTTCCAAAAGAGGTCTTAATAATAGATAACACAGGTCAATTATTAGATACAGTAAGCTTAACAACCTCCACTTTAATTTTTCCCAACACGATTGCGACTGCTTATGATGCAAGCCAGCGAAAATATTATCTAACATCTAATATGGAATATTTACTCGAACATCATCGTGATGGTATGGAGATAAAGAATTTTGTTGAAACAGGCTTGGATTATACCGGCAAATCAGTTATTGTGGGTACTCCTACTGCATTAAGAAAATCTCCGGTAATATCAACGATTTATGCCAGAAACAAATTTGGTGTAGACACATTACAAGTTGCTTTTACTGTTTCATCCAATCCTGCTTTGAAAATGGGCAAGTCTAAACAGGGTTTCAATAGTTCCCTTAATGTATTAGCAACTGCTAAAGCAAAAGACTCTGTAGTAATAGAAAGAGGTTTTTTATATGCCTTACAATCAGCCAATACAGCCATGTTGCCTGATTCGCCGGGTGTATTTAAAAAGGTAGCTACTGGTACTAAAACCGGAAATTATTCGACCATTATTTTTGGGTTAACACCCGAAACGAATTACGAGCTGAGAGCCTATGCCATTAATAGTTCCGGTATTGGCTTCAGTGAAGTAAAAACGTTGAGTACTAATCTACCTCCGGAGATAAAATTCATTAAAAGTTTAGCTACCAATATCGCTAATTTCACTAAAAAAACAGTAGCGACAGTGTTTGACTTTGCCAAAGGAGCTGTAAAAAAAATCGACCAGCTATCTTTTAAAATTGTCGGCAATATTTTTAAACCGGCTTCTAAGTTTAAAATTAAATTGTTTTCAGACCCGGTTACGTTGTATGAAGGAACTGTTGGTGCTGATGGAATTATTGATGTGATTGCCTCTATACCAGATACTACTGAACCTGGTTTGCACCATATAGTACTAGAAGCAATTGATTCTACCGGTAAAACTATTACGAAAGAAACACGTATTAATATAGCGGAGGATGGTACAGTTACAGAAGTAACTAATACGGTATTTTTAGCCAACCTAGAAAACAAGCAGTTAATTGATACGATACAAGCTTCAGATGCCGATGCAGGGCAAACGCTTACTTACAGTGTCATTGGAGGTATTGACTCTAATAAAGTAATTATTGATTCTACAACCGGGGTACTTCAATTTAAAAACATACCTGATTATGAAAAGCCTGGTGATGTTAATAGCGAAAATGTATATGAAGTACTGGTTCAGGTGAGAGATAATGGCGTAGGCAGTGAGCCTGCTACAGTTTTATTGTATATAACCGTAACAGATGAAAAAGAAGCACCAGCGCTTAACAATTGTAATGTAGAACAAGTTGGTATGAGTGTTGGTATGGTAAGTGGTGTTATAGACTACAATGGTGGCTCACCCATTATAGATAGAGGTTTTGTGTATAGCAAAAAATCCGATAATGCTGATCCGCTCATAGGAGGAACAGCTGTTATAAAAGTGGTGTCGACCGACACTACCAATGAATTTAAAGAATCCATACAAGGCTTAACTGGTTCTACCGAATATGTAGTAAAGGCATATGCCACTAATAGTATCGGTACGTCTTATACTGAAGTTCAATCGTTTACTACTTTAGGTAATACAACAGGACCATTTGTGATATATACACCAGATTCTTCTTATTATTTAAAGAATACCATCAGTACATTAACACCCTTGCAAGGTGGAACAGCAGTACCTGCAACTATATATAAAGCGGTTAGCACATTTGTAGGTGCAATGGGTATTGCTTCCACCAATGGTACTACCAATGCTACCGGCACTGCGGCACGTTTTAACGGCCCTAAAGGCATGACACAAGACACTGCCGGTAATATTTATGTTGCAGATAGAGATAATCACCTCATTCGTAAAATCACCCCGGCAGGAGTAGTTACCACATTAGCAGGTACAGCAGGCAGTTCAGGTACTACCGATGGAATTGGTACGGCGGCTAAATTTAATACGCCGGAAGATGTGGTCATAGATCCTACCAACACCTACTTATATGTAGCCGATAGAAGTAACCATAAAATCAGAAAGATAGAACTCAGCACAGGAACAGTGACCACCCTAAGCGGTACTGGAACTGCCGGCAATGCAGACCATCATATTGCACCTGAGTTAGCTCAATTCAGTAGTCCGTCCGGTATAACAATTGACACTGTTGGTAATCTCTATGTGGCTGATTATGGAAATAATAAAATCAGAAAAATATCTTTCCAACCTACAGCGGATAACAATGCCTTGAATTTTAGTGGAAGTAATTATGTAGAAGTGGGAGGAGCAGGTGATTTGAATTTCACCAACGCAATTACTGTAGAGGCATGGTTTAAAGTAGATGCATTTGACAAAGCGTGGCAAACGATTGCATCAAAAGGAGATGATTCCTGGAGATTATCACGCGCACAATATGGCAATACACTTGAATTTTTTGTATCAAGGGCTAGTGCTGATTTTGGTGTAACGGGTGTTAAAAATGTAAATGATGGCAAATGGCATCATGTAGCTGGCGTATATACTGGCACAGCTATGGAGCTGTATGTAGATGGAGTATTAGATGCACAAGCTACCACATCACTCGAACCCATCAAGCAATCAAACTATAAAGTGGCAATTGGCCATAATAATCAAAGAACCGATCGTAAATGGAAGGGAAATATTGATGAACTACGTATATGGAATGTTGCAAGAACCGTTACCCAGATACGAGACAACTTAAATAAAATTTTGCAGGGAAATGAAGACAGTTTAAAACTGTATATGAAGTTCGATCAGGGTATAGCAGGAGGCACCAATACCGGACTTACACAAGCTACCAATACGGCTACATCCGGTAGTAGTTTAAATGGGGTATTAACGGGCTTTAGTTTAACGGGTGCAACGTCTAACTTTACAAGCGGTTTCACTTGTACCAGTGTAGCTACTTATGCCGGTACAGGAACTGCCGGTGCAACAGAAGGCAATGCAAAAACCACGGCAACATTTAAGCAACCACAAAATCTAATCATCAACAAAAGTGGTGTAATATATGTGGCAGAAGTGGGCAATCATAAAATTAGAAAAATTGAAAACGGTATCGTGTCTACATTGGCCGGAAGTACACAGGGATATGCAGATGGACAGGGTGCTTTAGCTAAATTTAATACACCCAATGGCATGGCATTGGATGCTATCGGCAACCTGTATGTAGCCGATCAGTTGAATCATCGGATAAGGAAAATAACACCTGCCGGAGCCGTTACAACATTTGTAGGAACAGGTACAGCAGGAGCATTAGACGGAAAAGAGTATGAAGCCAATTTTAACAAACCCGCTGCATTATTATTTGATACGGTTAGCGCCTCGTTGTTAGTAGCTGATTATGAATACGATAAAATTAGAAAAATAGGATTAGGAGGGTACGAACTAAGTCACCCCTTACCAACGGGAATGAGCTTTGATAATACCACCGGTGTTATCAGCGGTACCCCTCTCATTAAAACCTATAAAACTTATTACAGTAATAATTTTAACGATACTACGCTAAAAACAGCCAGCGTATATGGAACAACACAAAGGGTTGACAATTACATACAGCTTACCCCTGCTGTAAACAACAAGTCTGGTGCATTTCAGGTACCAGCCAGTGGAAACAATGAGAAAAGGTATAAAGTAAACTTCACATTGGTTACCTCTAAAACATCTGGTGGTGCAGACGGATTAAGCTATAGTTTTGCAGATGATGCTAGTATAGATGCAACATCGCCTGCTGCACAAGTTGGTACAGGCACTAAATTTTCTTTATCATTTGATGATTATGAAAATACCGGTGGCGAAAGAGGGATTCGATTGCTGTATGGCATTAAAGCTAATTTACCAGGTAAAGTAGCCGGTCAAAATGGCCTAATCGCCTACTCAAATAATACATCATGGATTGGCAAGAGAAGTGATGTTATACTGAGTATCGATGAAACAGGAGCAGTAACTGTATCAGTAGACACTGTTATTATTTTCAATAAAGTACGATTGCCGGCCTCATATAATAGTGAAAACAAAGCAACATGGAAACATATTTTCAGAGCTGCTACCGGTGGTTCAAACGATATTCATGGCATAGATAATTTAGTGATTGAAGAAGGAGAAGGGGTAGCCAATTATGGAGTAACAGCCTATAACAATTATGGAAGTTATACCGCAATTGTACCATTAGATGTGGTAGGAAAGCCATTGCCAGAGATTACATATGGTGTTACAACAAAAACATATCTAAGAAAAAGCACCATCAGCCCATTAACTATTACCAATAGAGGTGGTAGTGTTAGAACATCAAGTGGATTATATGGTCAGATTTCTCCATTCGTTGGATCTGGTACTGCGGGTAATACAAATGGTGTAGGGACTAATGCACAGCTCAATTATCCTAAAGGGATTGTGTACGACAAAGTGAATAAAGTATTTTATATAGTAGATTCGCGTAATCATAGCATACGTAAAGTGGCTCCAGATGGCACAGTAACAACGTTAGCTGGCATGGGTGTTTCGGGCTTTGCAGATGGTGCGGGAGTTAGTGCTAAGTTTGCATACCCTGAAGGGATTGCAGTAGATGGATCGGGCAATATTTATGTAGCTGATTATATCAATGTACTTATTCGTAAAATCACACCGGAAGGCATAGTATCTAGTTTTGCTGGTGGACTAGGTTTAACTGGTAATACAAATGGACAAGGATCTGCTGCCAGATTTAATGGTCCGGTAGGATTAGCGATAGATACTAATAATAATGTTTTTGTATCAGAATGGAATAATTTCGGTGTACGTAAAATAACACCAGCAGGTTTGGTGAGTAGTTTTGCGGGAGGCACACGAGGTTATTTCAATGGAGTGGGTAGTGCGGCACAATTTGGTAATCTATATGGTATAGCCATCGACAAATTGAACAATTTATATGTGACTGATGGGGTCAATTATAGCATACGTAAGATTACGCCAGCGGGATTGGTGAGTACGTTGGCAGGGGGGACAAATGGTTATGCCGATGGTACCGGTGCTGCTGCAAAATTTGCTTCACTTACGGGTATTGCAGTAGATGATTCTGGTTATGTGTATGTTACTGATCAAAGAAATAGTAACATCCGTAAAATCAGTAGTACAGGCATGGTAAGTACCTTGGCCAGTGGTTTTAGTGTAGCACCGATGCTTACAGTAGTTGACGACTCCAGCTATTTATATGTGGCAGAAACCGATCGCCATAAAATTTCCAGGGTTAATTTACAAGGGTATACGGTAACACCAGCTTTACCTGAAGGCTTAACTTTAGATTCGGTAGGCACTATATCCGGAACTGCGATTACCGTAACCCCCAAAACAACCTATTCTATCATTGCGTTTAATGAGATAGGTAGTGATACCACAACTATAGAGCTAGAGGTGTTACCTGATTTGCCCAAAATTAGGTATACCACCCCTCACACTTTTGTAAAGAATACAGCTATTACCCAAGTATCACCTACCAATACAGGTGGTACCATACAACCGGGTATTGCCGGTATGGTATCTACTTTTGCCGGTGGTGTAAGAGGTAATTTAGATGGCGTAGGTACTGCTGCTAAATTTGGTTCTCCATATGGTATAGCCATCGACAAATTGAACAATATATATGTAACTGATGGGGCCAATAATAGCATACGTAAGATTACGCCAGCGGGATTGGTGAGTACGTTGGCAGGGGGTACAAGTGGTTATGCCGATGGTACCGGTGCTGCTGCAAAATTTGCTTCACCTTCGGGTATTGCAGTAGATGATTCTGGTTATGTGTATGTGGCTGATCAATTAAATAGTAAAATTCGTAAAATCAGCCCTGCAGGCGAAGTGACTACCATAGCAGGAAGCACTTCTGGTTATTTAGATGGTATAGGTACTGCAGCAAAATTTGTGTTTCCTACAGGTATTTGTGTAGACAAATCGGGAAATATATATGTTGCGGATAATGGGAATGGTTTAATCCGTAAGATAACACCGGCTGGTGTAGTAAGTACATATGCTGGTAGTACAATAGGCAATAGTGATGGAGAAGCTTTAAAGGCCCAATTTGCTACACCTTATTTTCTTACCATGGATGCCACCGGTAATTTATTTGTAACAGAGATTGGCAATGTTGGTCGTTTACGTAAAATAACTACTGATGGTATGGTGAGTACATTAGCAGGAAGCGCCAATACAGGGTATAAAGACGGACAAGGATCTAATGCTAAGTTTTATCTACCGGCGGGCATAACCACAGATCCATCGGGTAATATATATGTTGCGGATGCCTATAATCATAAAATACGGAAGGTAACTTCTGATGGGTTGGTAAGCACGTTTGCAGGCGGCAACAGGGGTTTTACCGATGGTGCAGCTTTAAAAGCAGCCAAATTTAATAATCCTTTTGGTATTGCTAGAGATGAATTGGGTAATTTATATGTAACAGATTTTGGCAACAATGCTATTCGTAAAATAACCAATACAGGCTACCAGATTTCACCTGCTTTACCTGCGGGCTTAAGCATGGATAGTGCGGGTAATATAGTAGGAACACCAACCGTAGCAAGTCCTAAAACCACCTATATGGTGTTGGGTACCAATGAAGACGGAACAGATACCGCCTATATAGATTTAGCGGTAAATGAAACAGCTGCTGCGGCAGTGCCTACGGTAACTACAGCGGCTGTTAACAGCATTACCACATCAAGTGCAGTATCTGGTGGAGATGTAAGTGCCGATGGAGGAGCAGCTATAACGGATAGAGGCATTGTGTGGAGCACCAGTACAAACCCAACGATTGCAGCAACTACAAAAATTAGTAACGGAAGTACTACCGGGTTATTTACCGGTAACTTATCTGGCTTGCAACCCAATACGATGTATTATGTAAGGGCTTATGCAACCAATAGTGCAGGTACAGCTTATGGCAATGAACTGAGCTTCACAACATCTGTTCTTCCGCAACAAGGGGCTACGCAATTAAGCATTGCAGCACCTACAAGTGCCCCCGCCAAAGAATATGATGGTACTACGGTTGCTACGGTTGCATTAGGCGCATTAACAGGCGTAGCAAACGGCGATACTGTTACGGTAAACTCAACTGCAGAATATGAGAACAGTGCGGTAGGTAGCAACAAAAAAATAATTGTGTCATATACATTGTCGGGTACAGGGGCAAATAAATATACCCCACCTGTAAATGATACAATTGCAACGGGTGTTATTACACCAAAACAGTTAACGATAGCCGATCCGGATGTAAATAAAACCAAAGTATATGATGGTACCACCAATGTAAGTTCAGCAGCAAAAGCATTGATAGGGGTGATAGGATCGGATGTGGTTACAACAAGTATAGCAGCTACATACGACAATAAAAATGTGGGTGTTAATAAAACGATTAAGGTAACATATGCGATAGATGGAGCCAATGCAGGTAACTATATTAAACCAGTAGATACGGTGATAGTTGATGGAATAATTACCCAATCGCCATTGGTTGTTAAAGTAAAAGCAGATGCCAAGTTTGCTGGAGAAAATGATGTGGTAGGATATAAAGGCATAGTTGTTACGGGTTATGTAAATGGCGAAAATGAAACGGTAATAAATCTTTCTGGGTTAAACATAACACGCAGCAATAG
>CANHJH010000003.1 GCA_947460365.1 Sphingobacteriia bacterium
CTGTAAGTCAAAATGGAATTGTATAAGTTGAAGGAAGGTTTGGTGAGCGTCCTGATATGCCTCTTGAGTTATATGATGCCCTATCTGCAACTTAGATCCCTCTATCCATCCCCATCAATATCTATTTGATCTAAATAATCAAACCATTTTGGTGGATTATTTGAATCTCCAAGTAATGGTTTGGTTGCTTTATCCAATATATTGTGATGTTACATCACTAAAACTAATCTAATTTCATATCATAATATTGAACCCTATCTCTTACGCTACATTTCCATTTACCGACTTTATAATCCCCACTTGAAACGAAAGTGCCGTTTTTTCTTAAGTACATTTCACAGCTAAAAGGGCCTTGTAAATCTAAATCACAATCTTCGTAATGAAATATGCATGCCTCTTTCTTTACTTCATAGCCTTTGGCTTCGTTCTTGGCTAAATAATTATCTGCATCTACTAATTCTTTGAAATAGGTAACGGGTATATCATTTTTGTCTACGATTACGAATATTATTTTTTGTCTAGAATTTTGAACACATGACGGCCAACCACTTATAGAAACATTAATTTGTGAACTATAGGCCCTATTGGGATTTATAGCTGGTATATTTGAATTTTCTGATTCAATGCTGACTGTATTGGATTGCTGTGATACACCCAATTCATTAGTATTTTGCTGTATTTTTTTAGTGCTAGATGGTACATTTCCTATATCTTTAATACATCTAACAGAATTACCATAATTTGTTGACTTATACAGGGAATAATTACCCCTTCCTAGTTCTTCATAATCAGCATTAAGTTCAAAGTATTCAACCTCGTTATATAGATCGGTTAAACACCACCATGAACCCCAGTTGCCTTGTCCCTTAAATTCGTCAAACTTACGTTGTCCCGAAGGTAAACCCGAAAAATTAAAACTATTTATACCATTACCAGAGAATATAACCTGCTTTGCAAAATTACTTTGCACAGTCTCATGGTCTTTACATACATTACAAGCAATTTTTCTTCTGAATTCTGCACTCCAATCAGCACAATTAGTACATTTAACTTTACCAGGGATCCACCTTTTACTATCAATCCAACCGTGCGTGCTTTTTAATTTTTTACCTGCATTATCGGCTCCAATAAATCGCTCTAAATTTTCCCATTCTTTTTTCGAAGGTATATGATATCCTATTGGCGCCAATCCTCTTTCATCTATCACTGCATACATGTTGTATAATTTACCATATTTATTTCCATTTTCAACATTAAAATTATAATAACACCAAGCCGGTTGTTTATTTCTAGCAGCATTTTCCCATTCTTCATGCGTCTTGGCTTCAAAAATCTTATCACCATTACGGAATACTGCTACAGCTAAATTTTTTGATTGCCAAGTTTGTAAACCTATTTTCACATCAGGATTTGTCTGGCAAAAACAACAAATTTTGGAGAGAAAAAATAAAAAGTTTAATAATAAGCAATGCTTCATTTCATTACAATTATGCAATGAATTTAAGACTTTTATCAATTATATGTTATTTTAAAATGACCATTCCTATTAACTAACTATTTTCCAACCTAAAACACCCTTAAACCATATCTTCGCAAAAAATTAATATGCGAAAACAGCTTTTTATATTTTTTTTACTTCTTTTCATCAATTTGAATGATTTGGTGTTAGCACAATCGGTAGAGCTAGATTCTGTAACTGTTACAGCAAGTATAATCCCTCAAAAAGAAAAAGAAACAGGCAGAAATATATTAAGTATTAGTGGCAGCAATATTCAACAACTTCCAATTAACAGCATCGATGAATTACTAAAGTATTTACCCGGAATTGAAGTGCAACAAAGAGGCCCACAGGGCTCACAAAGCGATATAATAATCAGAGGCGGGACTTTTCAGCAAGTATTGGTAGTCATTGATGGAGTTCGATTAAATGAGCCATTAACAGGGCATTTTAATGGTAATATTCCATTGCATCCTGCTGATATTAAACAAATTGACATAATAAAAGGAGCCGCAGCTGCAGTGTATGGATCCGAAGCAGTAGGTGGGGTCATCAATATCATCACCCATCATAAAGATGTCATTAAAAATACTGCTCTACATGCGGGATTTAAATGGGGCAGTTTTGGGCAAAAGAATGCCAATATTTGGTTGAAATTCAATAAAAATAAATGGGGGTTAAGTATTTCAGCGGTTTCTAATAAGGCAGATGGTGAAACACTTAGAGGCACGACCGGCTATTTTAAAAATGAGTTCCTTACTGCAAAGTTCGATTATATTTTTAAACATAATTGGAAACTCAATTTATTGCATATTACTAGCGCAAATGATTTCAATGCACAAAATTTTTATACAACCTTTAAAAGCGATACTGCTGCTGAAACTGTAAAAAGTAGTTGGACAAAAATTAGTATCAGTAAGGAACAACATAAGATCTTATTCAAAACGGATGTTTCATATAAAAAATTAAATGACTTTTATCGATTCAATCCGACAGGAGCATTTAATCAAAATCATTCCAGCTTATTCATGGTTCAGTCTCAAATTGTTTATAAAATGAACGCTAATCATCAATTAGCCACCGGATTACAATTTATTAACAAGAAAATAGTTTCAAATGACCGAGGGAATCATGAATTAGCACATGCTGGCAGTTTTATAGTGTTAACCCATAAATTTTGGAACAATTTCAACGTAAATGAAAGCATAAGAATTGATTGGGATCAGAGTTATGGCTGGGTGGTTATACCTCAGTTAAATAGTTCATGGGTAAAAAAGAATTTTACAGTTCGTTCTTCAATTGGCAGGGGTGTTAGGGATGCTGATTTCACAGAACGCTATAATAATTATAATAAACAGTTGGTAACATCTGGCAGCATTGGTAACCCTTACTTGCAAACCGAAAAGTCTTGGAGCTACGAGCTAGGATTAGATTACCGAGTTTCGGTTGATTTTAAATGGGGGACTACTTTTTTTTATAGAGATCAACGTAATCTGATAGATTGGTTACCGACCGATTATAGCCTAATGCCGCGAACAGTAAACTTAGTTCCTAACGGTAATTACTCGTTGGCAAACAATTTGTCTTCTGTTCAAACGAGTGGCATAGAAACAGACCTTACGTATACCAAATCTTGGTCAGAAAAAACGAAATTACAATGTATGACAGGCCTTGTTTGGTTAAATTCAAAAGACGCAAATAAAATGCCTTCATTTTATATTTCTTCTCATGCAAAATTCTTATGGAATCAGCAACTTGTATTGCAAATGGGTAAGCTGCAATTGGCTGTTAATAGTGTGTATAAAGTTCGCAACAAACAAGCCGCATCTGCCATTAACACAGAACTTTCAGAAAATTATTTTCTACTCAATAGTAAATTTTCCTATCACGTAAATAATAGGCATGCGAGCATATTTTTAGAATCATCTAATTTATTAGATACTAAGTACAGTGATTTATTGGGGGCGCTTATGCCCGGAAGATGGGTTTGTGCCGGGGTGCAAATAAAATTGCAATAAAATAAACTGATGCATGTTTAACTATTTAATTTTTGTGAATAAATTGGCACAGTAAACTCTATCTGGAGAATTTATTTACACGTATTTTAGTGTAGTATAGGAGATGGTTAGGAATATTGAAAAAATACCCTTAATTACCCATTCAACTAAATAATTAAGATGCATAGAAAGAATTGTTTATTATGTTTCATGTTGTTATTGTGTTCCTTAACCGGGGCACAAAATGCTGAAAAGACATTCAAAAAAAGGCTACAGGTTTTATCTACTGTTTTTATTGACTCCATTCCGGTAACGCCCTCTTGCCATGCTTCTAATATAATTGAAATACCCGGTGGCTTTATGGCTACCTGGTTTGGTGGTGAACATGAAAGTCATCCATTGGTAGGTATTTATATAGCTAAGTTTTTAAATGGTAAATGGAGCACCCCTAAAGAAGTGGCCAATGGAAAGCAGTTTAATGGCAAACAATTTCCTACTTATAATCCGGTGTTGCAAAGATATCCGGATGGAGAAATTGTATTGTTTTATAAAGTGGGCCCCGGACCCAGTGCTTGGTGGGGAATGCTAACAAGAACAACTGACAATGGAAATACCTGGTCGGCCCTGGAAAAATTACCTAATCAAATTTTCGGACCCATTAAAAACAAGGCCTATTTAACCGCAAGTGGAGTGCTTATTTGTCCTTCTAGTTCGGAAGACAGTGGTTGGAGAACTCATGTAGAATTTACCGCTGATAAAGGTAAAACATGGAAAAGAACCTTAGCACTGAACAATTCAAAAGATATGGGAATTATACAGCCTGCATTACTGATCCATTCTGATAAACATATGCAAATGCTGATGCGGAGCCAGCAAGATACCATCATGTCTGTTGAATCTTATGATGGTGGCCAACATTGGGATAAGCCGGTTCGGTCAACATTGCCTAATCCCAATTCAGGTATCGATGCGGTTACACATTCATCGGGTCTGCATATTTTAGTTTATAATCCCACTCGTAAAGATGGATTAGATCGGGGTGAACTAGCAGTAGCAATTTCTAAAGATGGTAAGAGATGGGATCATCAGTTAACATTGGAAAGAGAAAAGGGGAGTGAATTTTCATACCCTGCAATCATAGAGGATAAGAAGCATAATCTTCAGATTACGTATACTTGGAATCGAAAACGGATTAAACATGTAGTTGTACAGTTGAATTAATCAGGAATTGGAATTTGATTTAAAAATAGTATTTTAATATCCGTTTATTTTATGACACTTTTTAAAACAGATAAAATGAATAAAATATTTGCTTTTATATTTTTTGTTTCAACCATAGGCACTGCAATTGCTCAACCAAAATATATGGTAGATGTGTTAGTGGTAGGTGGTGGCACTTCCGGTATTGCTGCTGGTATTCAGTCAGCTCGAATGGGGGTTAAAACAATGATAGTTGAAGAAACTCCCTGGTTAGGTGGTATGATTACAGCTGCAGGTGTTGCTGCATTTGATGGTAATCATCAAATGCCTTCAGGAATTTGGTCTGAATTTAGAGAGCACCTCTATAAATCGTATGGGGGGGCAAAAAAAGTTGAAACTGGTTGGGTAAGCAATACTTTGTTTGAACCACATGTTGGCGATAGTATTTTTAAAATGATGGCTTCTAAATGTTCAGCGTTACAAGTATTGTATCACTATCGATTTGTAAAAGCTATTGTAAAAAGTAATACAGTACTCGGTGGGGTTTTTGAACATACTTTAACCGGTAAACAAATTACGGTGCTAGCTAAACAAGTAATTGACGCTACTGAGTTGGGTGATGTGATGGCAAATGCAAAAATTCCCTTTAATGTTGGTATGGAAGCAAACAGTTTAACCGGAGAAAATGTTACCGTAACTGAAACAAACGATATTATTCAAGATTTAACTTATGTGGCAATTTTAAAAGATTATGGGATAGGTGTAGACTGTACGCTTGTGAAGCCCGACAACTATGATCCTATGGAGTTTGATTGTTGTTGCAATGAATTTTGCGGCACTTCAAGCAAACTATATTCAAATGTAACTGCACAAAAAATGCTTGAATATGGAAAGTTGCCAAACAAAAAATACATGATTAATTGGCCTAGTAACGGCAATGATTATTATGTAAATCTCCTGACAATAAATGCAGGTCAGCAAGCCATTGAAATAAGTAAAGCAAAGGCAAAAACACTTCGTTTTATATATTATATCCAGACCCGTTTAGGGTTTAAGCATCTTGGCTTAGCAGATGATGAATTCCCCACTTCCGATCGACTGCCATTGATACCCTATCACAGAGAAGGCAGAAGATTGGCCGGCATCGTTCGATTTAAAGTGCAGGATATTGCCAAACCATTTGAACAAAAAAATGCCTTATATAGAACAGGTATTTCTGTAGGAGATTATCCGATTGATCATCATCATAGACAAAACGAAAAAGCACCTCAACACTTAGATTTTTATCCGGTCCCTTCATTTAATGTGCCTTTGGGTGCTTTAATCCCTCCAAATTATACGGGTATAATAGTTGCAGAAAAGGGGATTAGTGTAAGTAATTTAGTTAATGGCAGTACAAGATTACAACCTTGTGTAATGCTTACCGGACAAGCTGCAGGAGTATTGGCAGCATTATGTGTAAAACAAAATAAGCCAGCAGTACAAATTCCCGTGAGGCAAGTACAGTCTGTTTTGTTAGATGCGCATGCTTATATAATGCCCTATTTCGATGTGCCTGCTTCAAGTATACATTTTGCTGCTGTTCAGCGAATTGGTGCAACCGGTATATTAAAGGGGAAAGGAGTGCCCTATAAGTGGGCAAATCAAACTTGGTTTAATCCTGATTCAACTATTAGTAATGCTGTATTTGCTGATGGATTTAAACCTTTTGGCTTTGTACAATCTAATACCAATAATCTAACAATTGGAGATGCAATTTCAGCTGTTTTTTCAGTAACCCAAAAAAATAAATCATCAATTAGTCAAACGAAATGGAATTTAAACAATCAACAAGCATTAATTGAACAGATAAAAATGAAGTGGGCTGAGTGGAACTTTACCAATTTTAATATCAATAGGACAATAACAAGACTTGAACTAGCCGTTCTTTTAGATAGTACTATACATCCATTTGAATCATGGAGTATTGATCATCATGGATTTTATAAGAAATCATGATGATCAATACATTTATATTAGTTGAGTTGTATTTCAAGTAGACCGCCTTTTAAAAGCTGTTGATGTGAAATGCTTTTTACAGGTATTGTTTGATGATTGAATTGAATAGACTTTATTCCTTTTTGATTATCTGCTTCATTGCCTGTTACTTTTATTTGCAATGTTTTTTTATTTGGTAATTGAATGGTTGCGTCTTTAATTAATGGCAATCCAAATATATATTCTCCGCTTGCAGGATTCATGGGGTACATGCCTAAACTAGACCACACATACCATGCACTCATTTGACCGCAATCATCATTTCCACTCAAACCGTCCGCTCCATTTTTGTACATACTGTCTGTAACAACTTTAATCCATTTTGCCGCTTTTTCCGGATGTCCGAGTGCTGTATACATATAAATGATGTGATGACTGGGTTCGTTCCCATGTGCATATTGTCCAATTAATCCGGTAATATCTCCAGAAACATTCTCCCCATGTAGTTCGGAAGGGGCATTAAATAATTCATCTAACTTAGCTACAAGTTGTTCTTTACTGCCATATAAAGCCGCAAATCCTTCTATATCATGTGGTACAAAGAAGCTATGTTGCCAGGCCGTCCCCTCAATATATTGACCATTTTCACCATGTTCACTATTTAATGGATCAAATGGCTCATTAAATAAACCATTGCTGTTTCTGCTGCGCATAAATCCGGTAGACTTGTCAAATAATTTTTTATAACTCATTGCTCTGTTCATAAATAAGTTATAATCATCCGTTTTGTTTAATTGCTTTGCTACTTGTGCAATGCACCAATCATCAAACGCATATTCCAAAGTAATGGTTACGCTCCAGCCATGTTTGTCTTGGGGCAGGTATCCATATTGGATATATTCAGGAGTACCACGTTGTTGCTGAAATGCGCTCTTTCTCATAGCTTCATAAGCTAAGTTGTAATCAAATCCTTTAATGTTTTTAAGTATTGCATCTGCAATTATTGGAATACTGTGATAGCCAGTCATGGTATTCGTTTCCCAGGTACTTAAATCCCAAACAGGTAACAATCCATTGTCTTCATATAATTGCAGCATACTGTTGATCATATCGGGCAACTTATCGGGCTGCGTTATGGTGAATAGTGGATTCAATGCCCTGAAAACATCCCACTGTGAAAATACCGTATATTTATTTTTTCCTTTTTTAAATTGTAAGGTTTTATTATCGTGTGTTTGATAGCTTCCGTTTGCATCACTCTGTAGAACAGGAGCCAGACATGTTCTGTATAAAGCAGTATAAAATCTTTCTGCAAATGCCCGATCATTTGTGTTGATTTTAATCTTTTGCAATTCATTTTCCCATAATAAATTGGCACTTTTAACAGCATTTTCAAATGAAACGGCTTGATATTTATTTAGTTCAGACAATGCATTCTCCGTACTTACAGTGCTAATAGCAACCTTTGATACCAATGGGTTTTTAGTCGAAAATTGTAATGCTAATTGTACCAATTTGCCATGTGCTGTATTGTTTGTTTGAGAGGTATCGTTTAAGAAAACATGCTGTTTAATGGGCGTGTTGAATTTAGCAGCAAAATATATTTTTTGACCTTTAGCCCAACCATTGCTGAAACGATAACCTATTATGGTATAATCATCTATGATAGATAGCATACCAGCTGTACTACCATCCCAATTAATTCTAAAACCCATATCAAATTTTAGCCAGCCATTATTATTCGGGAAAGTATATTGATGAAATCCAGTTCTTTCTGCTGCAGTTAACTCGCAATTGATGCCATTATTAAGTTTTACTGAATAATGGCCTGGTCGGGCTTTTTCATTCTTGTGGTCAAAAGGGCTTTTTATTTTTACCTTTCTCATCTCATTAGTGTCAATTAAAGGCAATACCGAAATGTCGCACCAATCTCCAATACCGGTTCCACTTAAATGTGTATGGCTAAATCCAGCAATTGTTTTACTACTGTAATGGTATCCTCCACACCAGTCCCAACCTTCATCACCATTGTCCGGGCTCAATTGAACCATACCAAAGGGAACTGTGGCTCCAGGATAAACATGGCCATGACCTCCAGTACCTAAAAATGGGTCTACAAATTGGGTTAGTTTTTGTCCATCTGTGTTGGAAACACACAAAATACTGATGACGGTTATGAATAAAATTCGTTTCATGGACTGATATTGTTATCTTTAAAATAGAGTTAGAAAATGATTTTTATCGGTTTGAATTAAACTTAAAAAATTACAATTTTTTTAAATGTTGATTTATTAAGCAATTTACGCTAAAGTTTAAAAATTACTTCGCATATTTCTATTATTTTATTTATTTTGAACGGCAAATTAAACTCATTGATTAAACTCATTGATTAATTGTTTATCTTAATTTTTAATTAAAAAGTTAAAAAGTGAATACCGTTTCTTCAAATAAACAGCATCCAATAACTTGGGTACCTTCAACTTGGTTTGCAATGGGATTGCCATTTGTCGCATTGTCAACCACCATTTCCATCATGTATAAAAACATGGGATTATCTGATGGTACTATTGCATTTTGGACATCCTTAATTATGTTGCCATGGACGATTAAACCATTTTGGGGGCCATTTTTAGAAATGTTTAAAACAAAAAAGTATTTTGTTTATACCACTCAGATTTTTTCAGGAATATTATTCGCTTTGGCTGCATTATCACTTCAGACTAATTATTATTTCTGGTTATCTATTTCTATTTTTTTTGTGATTGCATTGAGTGCCTCTACGCATGATACAGCAGCGGATGGAGTATATCTAAACGAGTTATCAACACAAGATCAAGCTAAATATGTAGGGTGGCAGGGTGCATTTTACAATATCGCTAAAATATTTTCAGCAGGTTTGATGGTGTCATTGGCAGGTCAGCTTGAACAATTAATAGGAGTGGTAAAGGCCTGGGTTGTTGTTTTATTGATTTATGCATTGGTGATGATTGCATTGGGTTTGTATAACAGGAAAAAGCTTCCATCAAGTGCAGGGGAATCTAAAACAAATTCTTTCAGAGCAGGTTTGGACACATTAAAAGATGTGATTGTGACTTTTTTTCAGAAAAAGAAAATTGTGTACAGTCTTTTTTTTATAGTTCTATACAGATTTGCAGAAGGACAAGCAATAAAAATAATCCCTCTTTTTTTTAAAGCTCCTCGACAAGCGGGCGGATTAGGATTATCTACTGCTGAAATTGGCATGTTATATGGTGTATTTGGTGCAATTGCATTTGTATTGGGCTCCATTGCCGCAGGATATTTTGTATCTAAAACAGGGCTTACTAGAAAATCATTATTGATCTTATGTTGTTTTTTTAATATTCCATTTGTAGCTTATACTTGTTTGGCTATTTATTTGCCTAATGATTTATATATAATTGGTACTGCTGTTGCTATCGAATATTTTGGCTATGGATTTGGTTTTGTTGGGCTAATTCTATTTATCATGCAACAAATTGCTCCTGGAAAATATAAAATGGCACATTATGCTTTTGGAAGTGGATTGGTAAGTTTGGGTTTTTTATTGCCATCAATGGTTAGCGGATTTGTGAGTGATTGGTTGGGTTACAAAGATTTTTTTATTTGGGTGCTTTTTTCAACGATACCTGCATTTTTGGTAACATGGTTGGTACCATTACAAAAGTTTGAAGAAAATAATAATTAAAGTAATAGATATGTTAATCACGGGTACATTTATTGATGAAATTAGTCATGATATTCCTCATCAAAATTGGGGCGAATTAGAATGGGATAATGATTTTCTTCATATGAAAACTATGGGCATAGATACAGTTATTCTTATTCGGTGTGGTTACAGAAAATTTCTTACTTATGAATCAACTTACCTAATAAATAAATATGGTTGTTATAAACCCTCTGTAGATTTGGTAGAATTGTTTTTAAGACTAGCTGACAAATACGAGATGAAATTTTATTTTGGCTTGTACGATAGTGGTATCTATTGGGATACAGGTGATATTTCTCATGAAATAATAGATAATCAGTTTGTTATTGATGAAGTATGGAATAGATATGGTCATCATCCTTCTTTTAAAGGGTGGTATTTAAGTATGGAAATCAGTCGGAGAACTAAAGGAGTAATCAATGCATTTAGTACACTGGGATTGCAATGTAAGTCTGTGAGTAGTGGTTTGCCTACACTAATTTCACCCTGGATTGATGGTAAAAAAGCAGTGCTAGCATCTAGCTCATCTATTTCAAAAGAAGATGTTGTTTCCTTGAAAGAACATGAGGATGAATGGACTGAGATATTTGACGGCATAAAAGGTGCAGTAGATGCAGTTGCATTCCAGGATGGACATATTGACTATGATCAGTTAGAAGACTTTTTTATAATTAATAAAAAGTTAGCGGATCGATATGGTATGCAATGTTGGACCAATGCAGAAAGTTTTGACAGGGATATGCCAATCAAGTTTTTTCCAATCAAGTTCGAAAAATTAAAGTTGAAATTATTAGCTGCTCAAAAAGCAGGATATGACAAAGCGATTACATTCGAGTTTTCTCACTTCATGAGTCCTCAATCGGCTTACCTACAAGCAGGACATTTATATAACCGATACATGGAGTATGTAAATCATTTGAAGTAGTTAGATGAGGAACAATAAAACTTTTACGATAGTTTAGTTTACATATTATATTTTAATTAATAAACAAGTTTTTATATTTTTAAATTATTCATCTGTGAAATTTACAGGAATTATCTTTTTAAATGTTAATCTTTGTTTTTCAAAAAGTTAGATAGTGCACAATAAATTTATTAATATGATTCAACTGACGGCTGGCGAATTCAATATTTCAGTTGATCAATTATCACTGAGTAGTAAATTCCGGGAATTACCAAAATGGTCATCTCTAAATGCTTTACTTTTTATTTCAAAAATAAATGAAGAAACGGGTGTGTTGATTTCAAGCGCGATGCTTGCAGATATGACTACATTAGGTGATGTCAATGATTTTATAAACTTAAATATAATTTAAGTGGCATTTACTCAATATAATGGTATTTTCATTAAGGGTATAGTAAATGTCATTCCTTCCATTATCGAAGATAATCTTGACTTAAATTTAATTAACGAAGAAGATAGAATTAAAGTGGTTGAGCATACCGGTATCAGGTATAGGCGGGTAGTGAATAAGTTGAGTAATAGTGTTAAATCTCTTTTTAAAAAAGGCTGCCTTGAATTATTAGATAAGCAAGGGTGGAAAGAAGAAGACATTGATGTATTGATTTGCGTTACTCAAACTTCAAATTTAAATATTCCTGCAATTTCTTGTCAACTGCATGATGAGCTAAATTTATTACCAGATGCGATATGTTTGGATGTTAATTTAGGATGTTCCGGCTATGTGTATGGGTTAAATACAATTTATTCATTATTACAATCTATTGGAAAAAATAATGCAAAAGCCATTCTATGTTGTGGTGATATATCAACAAGCTTAATAGATAGCGAAGATAAATCTACTAAACCAATTTTTTCAGACGCAATTTCAGTTACTGGTATTGAATGTATTAGGGAGATTAATGAAAAAGCAGCTTATTTTCATTTGCAAACAGTAGGAAGTGGACAACATGCTATATATGCCGAATTAAATGAACACCAACAATTAGTGATGCGGATGAATGGAATAGATGTATTTAATTATTCACTAAGATATGTGCCGGATAATGTTAATCGTTTACTAGAATTTATAAAAAAAGATTGTATTGAGCCCGCTGCATTTGTATTTCATCAAGCTAATCAAATTATAAACAGTTCAATTGCAAATAAACTAAAATTAAATCCTAAAAATGTACCAAGTACACTTTTTGAATATGGTAATACGGCATCTGCTAGTATTCCGGTTACATTGTCAAAATTTATTAATACGCATAACGAACAAAATTATTGGGTATTAATATCAGGATTTGGGGTTGGGTTTTCAATTGCGTCTGCTTTAGTTTTTATTTCCAAAGATATCTGTTGTAATACACTCGAAATATGATTGAGATAGACATTGTTATACCCATATATAATTCTTCGGCTTTTTGTGAGAAATTAGTTTTTACTATTGAAAATTGGAAGAATGAGAGCCATTTTAATCCGCATGTAATTTTTGTTAATGATGGAAGTATTGATGATGTAGAACGAGTGCTTATTCAGGTTTTAAAACAAGTTACATATTCCTGGCAATTAGTAAGGCTCTCGAAAAATTATGGACAACATACAGCAACAGCTATTGGATTCCATTTAAGCACTCATGAAATTGTTGCAACTATTGATGATGATTTGCAGCATGATTTATCCTCCATCAACAAAATGTATGATTGTTTAATCGCTGAAGATGCCGACTTGGTGTACGGAAATTATTTTATAAAGAAACATCATTTTTTTAGAAACTTAGGTACCAGTATTTTAAAGAAAATATTAAACGCTGAGAATAAAAATTATGCCATAGTTACTTCTTGTAGATTGATGAAGAAAAATGTGTTACAAATGTTTAAAGGAAATCAGCGACAAATTCATTTTGTTGATGATTATCTTTTGTTGTCATCTTCCAAAAAGGCAACTTGTATCGTTAATCATAATAAAAGAGAAAGTGGAGAATCTGGGTATTCAATTTTCAGGTTAATTAAAATGGCCTTTTCTATTTTATTGTTACATTCATCACTGCCATTGAAAATTATTACAAGAATGGGATTAGTAATTTCATTGTTTTGTTTTTTTCTCGGCACCTATTATATTTATCAAAAACTTTTTTTTAGTGTGGCTATTGGTTTTACTTCAATTATTGTTGCCATATTTTTTTCTACCGGAATTATTCTTTTTTCTTTAGGAATTATTGGAGAATATATCAGAAGGATATGGATTACTAAACAAAAATTAGACCAAGTATTAATCTCAAAAATATATTGATATGCACTTAAGTGGTATTAATTTAATTCCGCTGAATATATCTCACCTTGAATTAGTAAGGAATTGGCGCAATAATGAATTGATTGCTTCTTTCATGGAATATCAGGAATATATAACTAAAGAAGCACAACAACAATGGTTTGAAACCATCCAAAATACTGAAAATTATTATTTTATTATAGAAACTAATAAAACGTCAATAGGATTAATACATTTAAACAAAGTTGATGAAATCAATAAATCTGCTCATTCTGGATTATTTATTGGGGAAGAAAAATACCAAGGTACTGGAATCGCATTAGCTGCTTCTATCTTAATTCTTTCCTTTGCATTTGAAACACTAGACTTAAATAAAGTTTACGCTAAGGTTAATAAAGATAATATGGCAGTAATTGAATATAACCAATTCTTAGGGTTTGATTTTGAAACAAAAATGAATGATAAGTTTGATTTATATAAAATGTGCTCTATAAAATTTAGTGAAAAGAAAGCTTATTTAACTAATTTAATAGGAGTAATAAATTAGTTTCTATCGTTGTAAAATGCGCCATCTTAATTCATTTAAAAGTACCATGAATTTTTGTTTCATATTCTTATTTTCTAATTCCAAATAAGTTAAAGTAAACAGCGCTGGGTTTAATCCCCATTTAATTAATTTCAAATAAAATGGAAGATAGGAATAGGGGAGGCGATTTAGATTTAAATAGGGCTTTAATTTTGGATGAATGTTATTGAAGTATTCATTTCTATTATGCCAATAATATACTTTATTTCTTAATGGTAAAACTTCCAACCCTATATGAAAGGTTAAATGCGCATTTGCTACAAATATTGGATTTATTGAGAAGGCCGCAATGTTATTTATGAGTGTAGCTTCTACAAAAGGTATACCTACGCAAATATTTCCTAGAATAAATTTCTTTAGTAGTTCTGCTTTAAATATAAAACAATCAAAACCAGGATGCGATTTTCCAATATCTGCATATAATTCCGACAAAGATTTTTCTGCATTTAGTGTGCAGATTCTTCGTCTGTTAATCACAATTGCATCGTGTCCTTTTAATATGTTTTCTTTTAATACGTCATAAAAATAAGGCATTAAAGCAATGTCTGCATTGGTGTACATATAATAATCTGCACTACTCGTTTCTTTGAATTTTTCAAAAATATCATTAATAAATGGCAATTTATTACCATGTATTGTATGGGTACAATCAAGTATAGAGCCTTGTAAATCAGATAGTTGTATAAAAATATTGGGGATATTTATATGTTCATCTGAGAACTTGGTGTAGTATAGTTCGATTTTTAGTGTTGCTTTAGTGTAATTCAACGCTTCAACAATACTTTTAAAGGTAATTTGTTGGTATTTGTAAAAATTGGAGCTTTCAGTTACATTTACCGGATTAATTAAATGTGCAATTCGAATCAATGAGAGAGATTTTATTTAATAGTTTATATAATTCACCAAATTATACCAAAAATATTGATTTACTCTTTAATGATTATGAATTATTTCGCAATAAGCATTTCTCTAATAAATGTATTGAAATATTGAAGGATACTTTTAATGATGCAGCATTATTTCTTACTCATTCCGCAACTGGTGGATTAGAAATCATTGCTACGTTACTTGATATTCAACCGGGTGATGAGATCATTGTTCCATCTTTTACTTTTGTTTCATCAGCAAATGCATTTGTTTCTAGAGGTGCAATTCCTGTTTTTATTGATATCAATCCTGACACTTTAAATATTGATGAAAACTTAATTGAAAAAGCGATTACAACAAAAACTAAAGCAATTGTTGCAATGCATTATGCCGGTCACCCTTGCGACTTAGTTAAAATCAATGCTATTTGTAAAAAGCATAATATTTATTTGGTTGAAGACGCCGCAATGGGATTTGGGGCTATGTACAATAATTTACCTTTAGGGAGTTGGGGAGATTTTTCTGTAATCAGTTTTGATATTACGAAACAGATAAATTCAATTCAAGGTGGCCTTTTAATTGTTAATAACAAAAAATTTGTACAGCGTGTAAATAATGTATATCATTTAGGTACCAATAGAATTGAGTTCCAACAAAATAATGTTCAATACTATGAGTGGGTTGATATAGGTTCTAAATATCAAATGAATGAACTGAATGCAGCAATTTTATTTGAACAACTCCAAAATGCAGCATCCATTTTACTGCATAGAAAAAAATTATCACAACACTATTATAACAGACTTGTACACCTCGAAAATACAGGTAAAATAAAACTGGTTTCAAAAAAATTGCTTTCAAATAATATACATGAGTTTTATATCATTTTAAATTCTTTTGAAGAAAGAGAGACTTTGCGGATATTTTTGAGTAAAAATAAAGTAGAGGCCTTATTTCATTACATACCACTTCATCTGTCATTTTTAGGGAAAAAAATAGGTAGATATTTTGGAGGAAAACATACTGAACAGATATCCAGAACTATATTACGATTACCATTACACAGTGACATTACAGAAGATCAAGTAGATTATATAACTAGTTTGATTTATACATATTTTAATGATAAAATTAGTTCATAATTTTTTTTAATTATTATGATAAATACAATTGATAAGGACGTCAAGTTAAAAGAGTTGGAATATTTAGGCTATACAAAGCTGGGAAAAATTGATGTTAAATTATTGTCTAAATTAAAAATGGAAACAACAGATTTAGTTAAAATTACCCAAAAAAAATACCCTAAAGGAGAGTTGTTTAATCTGATAAATGCTGATGTTGAAACAAAGCTAATCTCTAACGATATAGTCAGAAGATATTTAAATGCTTCTTTAGAGAATTGGCTGGATAAAAGTATCGTCGATATTTATCCGGTATCTCATATTATTAAACCTTTTGGATTAAAAAGCAGTATTTGGCACCAAGACTCTGCCATAGTTGATGAAAACATACATTTTTCTCTCAATGCATGGATGCCATTAGTAAAATCGCATCGATTAAATGGTTGTTTATGGATTTTTCCTGGAAGTCACATTAATAAAAACTTTAAAAGACAATTTGGTTTCAATCCTATAAAGGGAAGTGTATTGAAATTATTAAAAAAGTATTTTGTACCAATTAATATAGAGGCAGGTGAGGTACTATTATTTCACAGAAATTTAATTCATGGATCATCTATTAATTTTTTGCCAATGAAACGTGTTGCAATAGAATCAGTTGTTGTTTCAAAGGGCGCCCAACTACTTAATTTTCATCGGGATGAAAAAATTTCAAAAAATAAATTATTAGTTTATCAGGTTGATCAGAGCCATTTTTTAAAAAATAATCCTAAAGAAGATTTTTATAATGGGAATTATCCTTTTTTTCAAATGGAGGATGAAAGCATCTCAGACATCAGTAATAATTTATTACAAAGTGTGCCATTATTTGTAAATCATGCTAAGCAATTTTATCAATGAGCCTATTGAAAAAAATATTAGATAAAAAAAATGTTAGATTAAGAATGCCATTTGGTCATCCTCAACCAGATTGTATCTCAGATTTTCATCAGTATATTGATGAAATCATCAATGAATGGAATCATTTTAAACAACTTAAACTTACAACAGGGTTTCCTATAGACGATGTATCGGATGAACAAAGGCTCCTGAATGAAGATAAAAAATGGAAAGCTGTTTTTTTATATGGGTATGAATATTATACAAATGTTGGGCTAGATTATTTCCCTATAACCTCGCAAATAGTTAAGAAATGGGAAAATGATATTACATTAGTGTTTTTTTCTACCTTAGAACCGGGAAAACGAATACCCCCTCATGTGGGGAATAATCATGGTGTAATAAGATCCCAGATCGGCATCGATATTAAGGACTATATAAATACAGGTTTACGGGTTGTAAATAATACCGTACAGCTAAAAAATAAAGAAATATTTATTTTTGATGATACCTTTGAACATGAAGCTTGGAATTGCGGTACATTGCCAAGAACTGTCTTAATTATAGACACACCAAAGAAGCTTCCGCATATATATAACATTTTAAACAAATTTTGGTTAAGTAAAATGAAAAAATCAACATATGTTCAAAATGCTTTAATCAATATTAAAAAACAGTCATTCTAGTTATGGTAATAATTGGTACAGGTGGTTTGGCTAAAGATTTAGTTGGTAGTTTGGCAAGAGATTTTCGTCATAAAAGTTTTTATTTTTATAATGATCGAGCTGACTGTTTGGATGAATTATTTGTACATAGATATCCAATCATTAAATCTAAACTAGCTTTAATTGAACATTTTACTAAACATGAAAACCTTTTTGTGTCTGCAATAGCTAATCCTGTAAATCGATTGCGAATGACAGAAAAAGCAAAGATGTGGGGAGGTGTGTTAACTACTGTAATAGCTCTTAGAGAAAATGTTAGTGAGTTTTCGAATATATCAAAGGGATGCATAATTCAACCAGATGTAGTGGTAAGTAGTTGTGTTACTATTGGTGAGGGTACCTTTTTAAATTGTGGTGTCATAATTGGTCATGATGTTTCAATTGGTGAATATTGCTCCTTTGGTCCTGGCGCAAGAGTTTTAGGGAATGTTTCCATAGGTTCTTTTTCATATATCGGTTGTAATTCTGTAATATTACCCGGCATTAAAATTGGAAATAAGGTAAGGATAGGTGTAGGAAAGATTATTGACTCAGACATTCCAGATGGAACAAAAATAGTTTAAATGTTATTTTTTACAAATTATCATACTGGTCAACCATTTTCTGATTTTATTACTTTGTATGGTAGTCACAAGCTGGTGCATGTGATACCTGATAGTAATATAATAGATTTCGATCAATATTACAGACAACTGGCTAAGCAAATTGGTATTCCAATTATTTATGAAGAGAACCCTGTAACAGGCGAAATAATGGCAAATAAATGGACAGAAATAAAATATGATAAAAGCAAAGCTGCTGATACATATAAACACAGTGCAACGTCGCAGCCACTTCATACTGATTATGGATATTTTAATTTTGAAATTGAAACTTCTTTTTTTTATTGTACAGAACAAGCAGAATTTGGGGGAGCAACAACTTTTATTGATGTTGACGTATTGGTTGATTTATTAATAAAAAATGAGACTGATTTATTTCATAAATTACAACAAACTAAGATTCATTTTGGTCGAAAAGAAAATCCTATTACTAATTATAAAGGCTTTATTTTGTCAAGTGACGAGTTGGGATGGAAAATTAATTGGAATTATTATAGAGCAATTGTTAATGAAGAAAATAAAGAGATCATCAATCAGTTTAAATATTTTTTAGATACTCAAATTGAAAAATCGGGTGAATTAAAAGAAATTAAATTAAAACCAGGTGAAGCAGTTTTTTTTAAAGATAGACGATTGCTCCATGGCAGAAATTCTTTCATTGGGAATAGACAATTAAATAAAGGTGCAATAGCTAATTCTATACCAGTTGGTATTGTTAAACTATTACAATAAACTGCCTAAATGAAACTTACCGTAGTTGTCTTAACATATAATCATGAAAAGTACATCAGGCAAACACTGGAAGGTATTTGCATGCAAGAAACTAACTTCAAGTTCAATATTGTTATTGCAGATGATGGATCTACTGATGAGACTAAAAAAGAAATTGAATTATTTAAATCAACTACAATTATTCCTATTCAGGAATTTCATTCAATTTCTAATAACGGTGTATTGAAAAATGCATTAGGTATATTCAATAAAATTGAAGGCGATTATATTGCATTTGTTGATGGAGATGATTATTGGACTTCGCCATTAAAACTCCAGCAGCAAGTTGATTTCCTTGATTTAAATTTTGACTACTCCGGTTGCTTTCATGATACCTCCATATTAAGTGATTTAAAATCTTCAGCCATTTTATTTGGGAATTCGAAAAAATATTCTGAAATATATAAGTATAACAATGAAATTTACCCTTCAGATATTCTTAAGCGATTAATCATTCCTACTTCGTCTTTAGTTCTTCGTTCAACGTTTTTAAAGAAATTAGATTTGTTACTTTTTAAGGATGATTATTCAATAATATGGAAATTGTGTTGTTTAGCTATTGCTAAAAGTAAGTTTTATTATTTTAATGAAATCATGAGTGTATATAGAAACCATGCATCGGGTATTTCTAAATATAACAATGTTCAGTTTCATAATTCTCATGCAATTTTTCTGCAATCATTGACTAAAAGTATAGATTTTAAAGATTATTTAGTAGATATATATACCGCATTAACAAAAGAATATACGCTAGTGTTAGAACGTTCTTTAAAAAAAGATAAACAATTGAAAAATATTTTTTATTTGTACTTAATGGCAGAATTAAAAAAGATTTATTATTTCTATAAATCAATCTTTAAATAATCATTTAACAAGAAATTATGTGCGGAATTGTTGGATGGATTAATAATACTAATGAAATAAATAAACAGCACTTTCAATCAATGGTTGAATCACTTCGTCATCGTGGACCAGATGCTGAGAGTGTATATATTTCGGCAAATAATAAAATTGCTTTTGGTCACACTAGATTAGCTTTTATTGATTTAACAGTATCTAGTAATCAGCCTTTATGTAACAACAAAAAAAATATTTGGATAACTTTTAATGGAGAGATTTATAATTATTTAGAACTGAAAAAAGAATTAATTGATTCTTATTCTTTTAATACCAATTCAGATGCCGAAGTGCTTATTGCTGCTTATGAAATATGGGGAATCTCATTTGTTAATCGTTTAAAGGGCATGTTTGCTATTGCTATTTTAGATGAAAGCGTTAATCAGCTGTACTTAATACGGGATAGATTTGGTATAAAGCCTTTGTATTATTATATCAGTAACAATCAATTAATATTTGCCTCTGAGTTAAAAGCAATTATCTGTTCTGGAGTGGTCAATAAAACAATCGACTATAGCTCTTTTGCTGACTTTTTTGTTTATCGATATATTCCATCACCCAAAACAATTTGGAAAAATATTTATAAAGTTGAACCTGCTCATTATATTAGTATTGATCTCACTAGCTTAAAATATGATGTTGTAGAATATTGGGAATTAATTTTTAATCCAAATAAGCAATTTAATGACAACTTGATTAATGAAGTGGGGAGGCTTTTAAGAAAATCAGTTCTTGAACATACTAAAGCCGATGTTCCAATAGGTGCATTTTTGAGTGGAGGGTATGATAGTAGTGCTTTGGTATCTTTTATGAAAAATTTAGGCGAATCACCTAAAACATTTTCCATAGGGTTTAAAAACTGGAATAAAAGTGAACATAGCTTTGCTAAATTGGTTGCTGATCATCTGCAATTAGATAATGAATCTATAGTTGCAGATCAACAAAGCATATCTCAAATTGATGAGATGGCTAATGTTTATGATGAACCAATTGCAGATATTTCGATCATTCCTACTTTTATGGTAGCTAAATTAGCTGCTAAATCTAGAAAAGCAGTTTTAAGTGGGGAAGGAGCAGATGAATTATTTGCTGGTTATACTTGGCAACAAGATTTTAAACAAAAAGCTACTTCCACAAATTACTTCTCTAAAGTCTTTGCTAAAATTAAGACAAATGATACCGTTGATTTTTATGCCAAATCTATGGCCATGGGCTGGTTTGATAATCGAGAATTAAAAAAAATGTTATGTCCGCATTTACATCAATATATACCTAAAGACTGTCATTGGTTTTATCGCAAACATTTTAATAAATCATTATCTCCGTTAAAATCAATTCAATACTTAGATGTTAAATGTTTTATGGCTGAATTAGTCCTTACCAAAGTTGATCGGGCAAGTATGGCTAATTCATTGGAAGTTAGGGTGCCTTTCTTAGATCACGATCTATTTGAGCAGATTTATTGCATTGATGAAAAATTGATGTTTAATCCAAATCAATCCAAGCATTTATTGTATGAAAACATTAAAAACGATCTTCCAGAAATTATTTTAAAAAGAAAAAAACAAGGTTTTGTTGGACCCGATGATTATTATATGCAAACTGAATTTTATAAAGAAGAATTATCGAATGCTACATTAGTTGAACATAACATTATTCAACAATCATACATTGATGAATTGTTAAATAATAAATATGATTGGAAATTATGGAAAATTTTAGTGATGGAAAAGTGGTTTAATCAATGGATAGCAAATTAGTTTGGCTTAGCCTATTTTTAAGTTTAATAATTTAATAGCAACTGTGCATGGATAAAAATATACTGATTACTGGCGGAGCGGGTTTTATAGGGTTTCACTTGAACAAAATATTGCAAAATCAATTTAACGTTTCTTCCATAGATTCGTTGAATGATCAGCATATTGCATCTATTATAAGAAGTAAGCGTATATCAAATTTAAGTAAAGTTGATATCAATGATGGTTTTATTGACCAACTTAATACAAAACCCGATGTGGTAGTACACCTTGCTGCTGAAACAGGCATTGCTGCCTCATTAATGCATCCAGAAAAATATCTAATTGCTAATATTCAGGGCACTTTTAATGTTTTAGAGCAATGTCGTAAAAATGGGATTAAATACCTGATTTATGCTAGTAGTTCTTCAGTGTATGCTCCAAAACAAGAAACTTCTATGCATGAACAAGATTCTTCAGATGTACAACTTTCCTTTTATGGAACCTCAAAAAAATTAGGTGAAGTAATGATTGAGAATTATTGCAAACAATATGGTATTACTGCAATCGGATTGAGATTTTTTACGGTTTATGGATCATGGACAAGGCCTGACATGGCTGCATATAAATTTATGATGCAAATAGAAAATAAACAACCAGTAACATTATATAATGATGGACAAATATTTAGAGACTTTACCCATGTTAGTGACATTGTTATTGCTATTAGTTATTTGATAAAAAAAATTCAGTCAGAAGATGCAGGTTTACATCAGATTTTTAATTTAGGTTATGGGAAACCTATATCTGTTAAGCATTATGTTGATGTAATTGCGGATTATATGAAAAGTAGCGTAAGTTATGAATTTAAAAAATTACCTGATAATGAATTAACCTATACACATTGTAATAATGACAAATTGTATGCATATTTAGGCTACAAACCAACATGTAGTCTCCTGACTGGAATTGATGAGATGGTAAACTGGTTCAAATTAAATAAATATGAAAAATAATATATTTGTATTTGTTGTTTGTGGAGTTAAAGAACACATAGATACCCTTCATTTTTCAATTAAGTGTTTGATGAAATTTACTAAATTTCAAATATTTGTTGTAACTGATGTTGAAAGAAATGAGATAGAAATAATTCATCACAAAATAATTGACATTAAAACACCTCCGAATTATAATCATCATCAGGCAAGTATTTTTCTTAAAACCGGATTACATAAATTTTTACCTAAAGGAAACAATTACTGTTATTTAGATTCCGATGTTATTGCCTTATCTGCATTCTGCGATCAAATATTTGATCTATTTATTGCACCAATAAGATTTGCACCTGATCATTGTAAAATTCAAAAATTTAGTCCTCATGCTGTTAATTGCGGTTGCTCAATTAAATGGTCAAAAGATAGAGATATATTTAATACTGCAATTAAGGAAATGGTAAATACAAACAATGAAAAAATTGTTGACCATTATTTAATTGACAAACAAAAAGAACTTCAATTTGAATTGGAACTGATAAAAAAAACACGAATTAAAAAAATATTCATCGGATTTAAATATTTTATATCCTTTTCAAAGTTCAAACTAAATCAAACCTTTTTTTTTGATAAAAAAAATAGAGTATGGCATTTAAGCTCTGGCGAAAAGATATTTTATGAATTTAACGTTACAAAAATTGAAACTGTAACAGGATTTCGATATTCAAGGATTAAACAGCAATGGTTAAATAAAGATGGAATTAATATTTGGGATGATCATTGTAATCATTTGGCTCAATTTATTTTCAATACATTTAATATTAAAATTAGAAAACCTAATTGGCAACATTGGAATGGAGGTGTTTTCTTATTTAATGATCTTAGTTATAAATTTCTTGAATCTTGGCATTTAAAAACATTAAAAATATTTGAGCTGTCCGATTGGAAAACACGTGATCAGGGCACACTTATTGCTACAGCATGGGAATTTAATTTAAGTTGTCAACCGGTTTTAGATAAAAAATGGAATTTTATAGCAGATTTCCAAAATAATGGATTGGTTCTGGATAGTGCTTCTGGTGGTATAAGTGATAATAATTTAAATAATATATATCATCCTATTTTTGTGCATGTTTATCATAATTGGGGAAACACTGAATGGAGTATCTGGAAATGGATTATGAATAAAATTGATATTTTAAACTAACATATTATCATTTATTGAAACAGATATTTAAAAAATATAGTTTAATAACCATCGCAATAACCTATATATTTACTAGTTTAATTATTGGTGAATTTCATCCATTTTCTAAATATCCAATGTATAGTTCTTTTCCAAATTGGTCATATTCTTTTTTTATTACAGATTCAAATAATAAATTTATACCCTTTAATAAATTTAATATGTCTGGTGGAGAAATGGGACATTGGTTTTATTCAATTTGTGAAAGTAAAAAAATTAAATATGGGAATGGGATGGAATCTGGACAAGAATTAAATTTTGTTGGAAGTGAAATGATACATTTAATGTTTCAAAAAAGTAAGCATGTATCAGAGATTTCTAATATAAAAAAAATAAAATTATACAGGTTGTTTTGTTTTTATAGTAACGATACCATTCAAAAAAAATATTATTTAATGTATGAAGGCAATGTTAAATAATAAATATTTTGGTACATCGCTTTATATTGAATGGTTATTCATCAAGATATCATTCATTCTTTTTTGGTTTATAACCTTCTACTTTTCTATATTAAATAGTCACCAAATCCCACTTCCAGTTGGAATTTGCACATTAGTAAATTTAAATTGGATTTTATACCCAATAATAAAAAACATCGTTATTTTCTTTACTTTAATATTTTGTATTTTTTACTTATTGGAGTACAAAATGCGTTGGATTTGTTTTTTACTGTTTATAATTAGCTTAATTTCTTTTTCAATTGAAGAGTCTAATGGGATATACAATAGAAATACTTTACTTACTGTAATTTTATTTGTTCAATTTATTTCGTATTTAAAAGATCATAATAATCAATTTAACAATAGTGCGTTACAATACTCCATTCAAGTAATTGCTGGAGCTTATACTTTGTCAGCTATGTCTAAATTGGTCGAGTCTGGTTTATTTTGGATTGTAGATGGTAAAAGAATTACTTTACAGATACTTAAATCTCATTTTCAGGAATATTCTGATTTTGGGAATAACTCTTTTTTATTACATGGAGACATTTTGGTTAAGTTTATTGAAAATCATACTTTTCTTCTTTATATTGTGTTAAGTGTATCTTTACTTTTAGAATTGTTTGCATTAGCTACCTTAAAGAATAAAAAGATCAAATTGATTTATGGTATTTTACTGTTAGTTATGCATTTAGGAATCTATATCATAATGGATATTTTAATTTTACCAATAATTGCGCCTATGATTATTTTTATGATTAATCCTTTGTTTTATGCATTTAAATTGTTTACTGCTATTCATCATCGTTAAAGATAAATTAACCACACAATCAATACTTCATAAATCACTACTTATAATATAATGCTTAATTCTTCTTTTTGTACTATTACTACTCAGTCTCATCTGTATAAGGTTTATGCACTTGCAAATAGTCTATCGATGAATAACTTACCACTTACCGTTTTGTTAGTTGATGCTGATCAAATTCCAATAAATGAACAATCAAATATTGAATTTATTTTATTATCTGAATTAACCACTAACTTAACAATTAATATTGTCAATAAGTATCGAAATGATTTAGATAAATTACGATGGGCTTTAAAATCATGTTTTCTTTTACATCTGTTAAATAATTATAAAAAAGTTATTTATATCGATAATGATGTTTGTTTTTATAATAGTGCACTTTTTCTTTTTGACAAACTTACTTCGTCTTCCATACTCTTAACCCCACATTTTTATGAAGCTAATCCCTTTCATCGGCAAAATTGGTTAGAAGCAAATTTTAGAGTTGGATTATTTAATGCAGGGTTTATTGGTGTTAATATTTACGCAACCCCTTTTTTAGAGTGGTGGGCCAATTGTTGTTTGTATAATGTTAAGAAATCCTATTGGAGAGGTCTGTTTGATGACCAAAAATATTTAGATTTAGTTCCTATTTTATTTAATGATGTAGAAATATTAAAACATCCTGGTTGTAATTTAGCTGGCTGGAATTACAAAAACTATCACTTACACCGATTGGGTAATGGTGATATTTTAATAAATGATATATACTCTGTTGTATTTATTCACTTTGCAGAATTAAGTTGTATTGAGTTTGCTTCGGGTAATCATTTTTTACATCCTGAGTTTAAACAATATGATTTATTATTAAAGCACTATGCAGCTGATTTTAATTTTAAAAGAAGTATTTTTAATAAACGAACTATATTAACATACCTATATTTTTTAAAATGGAAATTGTTCCGATTGGTTGAGTAATAATTAATTTAATCTTATCAATTATTTGCTATCATGAATTTCATTTCTTTTTTGCCCTCCCAAAAACAACCATTTTTTCTTTTAATATCTATTGTTGTTTTGGTTTTTTTCAATACTTTATTCAATAATTATAATTTAGATGATAATTTAGTTACAAGGAATCATCCGTTAAATTCTCAAGGGGTATCTGCTATCAATAAAATATTTGTTCAGTCCTATTATTCAGATAGTATGGGATATTCCTATGGTTACAGACCCATCGTTCATTTGTCGTTTGCTTTAGAAAATCAATTTTTTGGAGATAATGCTTTTGTTAGTCATTTATTTAATTTAATCTTCTATTGTTTGTCTGTATTACTGCTTTTTAAATTATTAAATATATGGTTAGGTGAAAAGAATAAAAATATTGCTCTTTTTGCATCTATACTTTTTGCTGTCCATCCAATACATTCAGAGGTTGTAGCTAGTATTAAAAATAGGGATGAAATTTTAGCCTTTTTATTTATGTTGCTCTCGGCATTGTCAATTGATAGGTTTTTGAATAAAAAATCGTTTTTGTCTTTGCTTGGTATTATTTTATTTTTTACTATTGGGATGCTTTCAAAAAAGAGTATCTTTCCAATGGCTTTTTTCTTGCCAATAGTTTTTTATTTGTTATTTAATATTGATATTAAAAAAATTACAGGGATCTCTTTATTGTTAATTTTGACAAGTACTTTTATAGCAACAGACTTTCAATTCATCTATTCGATTAAATTAATTTCCATTCAATTATTTGGATTAGTTGTACTCTTTTTGTTAAAAAAATATTATAATGATATAATTATTCAATTTTATAAAAATGCTAAGCATTTTTATAAAATATTAATATTTATTTCTTGGATATGTACATGTTGTTTTCTCTATTTTAATAGTGTTTACTTCTTTCTATTTTCTGTATTATTTTTAATTATTTGTTTGGTAAAAGGTGAATCTTTTGTTTTAATCCAAATGATTCTTCAACTTGCTATAATCGGTTTTACAAAAGATGAATATAATATTAAACTCCTTTCTGTTTTGTTACTATTTTATATTCATCCATCTATTTTCTTACTGAGAAAAAAAGATTGGTTAATTGTATTTTTGGCGTTTTTGTTAATAGTATTATTCTTGTTTTATCATCATACTGTTGCAAATACATTAACACTGTTAACATTTCTTTTATTTTTTTATTTATTTCATAAAAAGAAGGTATGGAGTTTAATATTTTCATTAACATCTGTATTAGTTTCTATCCTTTTTTTTAATTTTTCAATTTTTTTATTTTTATTAGTATTAATTTCTCTTTCACATTTTGTTGATTTCAAGAAAACTGAAAAGTTTAATGCCCCATTTTTAACAATAATTATATTATTGATAATATTAATACATACATTTTTGTTTTCGCCAAATGTTTTTTTTAAGATAAATCCACCAAATTCCCTTAATTCTTTAATAGTTAATAATCCATCAACTGTTTTAAACTTCAATACTCAAAACAGTATATCTACATTTCCTTCTAAAGAAGGACGTGCTTTACAATATGTTGAAAATACCTTGATACTTCCACATACATTTAGCGAAACAGTCGGTACCGGATTATTTACAATTGGAACTTATTTGAGGCTAGTTGTCTGGCCTGACGAACTATCATTTTATTATGGTTTTGCTACCATAAATACCTTTAGCTTTTTGCATCTAAAAGTTTTAAGTTGTTTGTTACTCTTAATGCTTTTATTAGGAATTAGTATTTTTAACTTCCCAAAACATCCATTCATATTTATTGGATTTGGTTGGTTTCTTTGTTCCATCTTGTTATTCAGTAATTGGGTTGAATTGGTTGCAGGTATGGTTGGAGAAAGATTAGCGTTTAATGCATCTGCTGGCTTCTGCTTATTTATTGCAGCTTTTTTTAACAGCTTTAAACCAAGTTTGTCCTTTAAATATGAAAAATATTTTAAATATATATTTGTCTTACTAATCATTATAGTTTCTATCAGAACTGTAATTCGAAATGCTGATTGGAAAGACCCCTTAACATTAATGCGGAAAGACATCGTTCATTTAAATCAGTCGGCTCAGGCACATAATTTATTGGCACTAAACTTAATGGAAGCGTCCACCTCTGAAACTTCACTAGATAGTAGCTTTAACCATAATTTGCAGTTAGAAGCCATACAGCATTTTAAAAGGGCTGCTACAATTTATCCTTCATTTTTTAATGTATGGTATGATTTAGGACGTGTATACACTTTACACAATGATTTTTTACTGGCTAAATCTGCTTTTGAAAAAGCTTATGTAATTGATAATAACAGTTTACTTGTTTTAGAAGAATTAGTTAAAACATGTTTTAATTTAAAATTAGTTGATGATCTTGAATTTTATGGAACTACTTATTTAAAAAAAGACGAATTTAATGAAATGGTACATGAATTACTTTCTTATATAATGTTTGTTAATAATAAGTATGATAAATCATTTTATTATGCTAAAAATGGATTAAAATACTATCCAAATAATCGCAATCTTCAGCTTATTTTAATGGATAGTAAAAAATAATAATACATTTGTCAAAACTAATTCCTGCCTCATTTTCGACATCTTTATTTTACGATTCATTAAAAAATAGTTAACTTCGTATATTGCTTTTTAGCCATTTAATAATTCAATCTATTAATGGTTTTGGGTAATTGAACTAACCTATGACAAAACGTTTTAATTTTACTATACCTTATTTATTTTTATTTATATTAATAGAATTATTTTGTTCTATTAAATATTCTCTTGCTCAATGTAATTATACGAATACAGGTACTGCTGCTGTTGTTTCTTGCTATGCGCAAAGTTTATATTTAGGTGATGGTGAATCTAGGAATTTATCAGTTGTATTCGGTCATAAATATATTTTTAGTTATACAAATAATGATCGCAGTAATGGTATGTGTATCAATGGTGCTCAAGTTACAGCAAACCCATATACATATACAGCATCAAGTACAGCTAACATTTCTATTGGTATCTTTAGAAGTAATGGCAGTTGGTCTGGTTCTTCAGCTGTATTAAATTACAGAAAAGAAAATATTTCTATTTCTCAACACCCATTATCTACCAATAGATCTGTAATTAAAAATTCTTCTCCTGCTCCTTATACGGTAACTGCATCATCTGAATCTGGTAGTTCTACTATAAATTATCAGTGGTATGTAAATGCAACAGCCAATAATTCAGGTGGAACCGCAATTAACGGGGCTAATTCTAATAGCTATACTCCATCTACTTCATCAGAAGGAACAACTTATTATTATTGTATAGTTTCACTTGCAAACGGCTGTACTGCAACTAGTAATGTTTCTGGTGCATATATCGTTTATTCTGTTGCTGCCAACGCATTAAGTTTTGATGGTACGAATGATTATGTAAATTTAGGTAATTCAATTACTTTCCCTAATTCAACACCTTTTTCAATTGAAGCATGGGTAAATCGTGATGTTGCAAGTGGAGGTATGGTAATAAGCAAGTACAATGCTAGTGTTGCAGGACAATTTCAATTGTATGTTAATTCAAATGGAACAGTATCATTTATAAGAGAAGTTAGTCCCTGGACGGTTGTTTCAACTTTAACCATCCCAGAAGGTAAATGGTCTCATATAGCAGCTACTTATAATGGTTCGACCATGTTTTTATATATTAATGGTCAATTAGCAGGATCAATGGCAAGTGGGAGTGTTGGGACGACTGGTACAGCTTTGACTGTTGCAATTGGATCTAGTTTTGCAAGTAATTCACCTTATAATTTCTTTAAAGGCAAAATCGATGAAGTTCGTATTTGGAATGTGGCCAGAACCCAATCGGATGTGCAGACTAACATGTACAATGAAATTAGCCCTTCAACATCAGGTCTTCTCAGATACTACAAGTTCAATATTACTTCTGGTGGAGCATTATTAGATGCAGTGAGTACTCCTGTTGATGGCACTTTATCTAATTTTGCAATGTCCGGAACAACCAGTAATTGGGTAGAAAGTTATGCAATGGTTGTTCCTTCATCACCTTCTACCAATAATATAACTGCTAGTTCTTTCACTGCAAATTGGTCTGCTCCTGCATTAGGTGTAGTAGGAAACTATATTATTGATGTGTCTAGGTCTCCCAATTTTACCAGCTTCTTACCAGGCTATAATAATAAAAATGTTGGGACAGTTACTACATTGCCAATAACTGGTCTGGAAAATAATGTCGTTTACTATTGGAGGGTTAGAGCTGAAAAACCATCAGTAACTAATCAAGGGGCATACACTGCTATTCAACAAACACAAACCTTGGCTAATTCAAATTCAGTTCCTGGTAATGGGTTGAATTTTGACGGCTTAAATGATTATGTTTCTACTAGTAGTCTTGTTACTAACCCAACTTCTTTCACCTTGGAAGCCTGGTTTAATACCACAGTTGCTAAAGGTGGAATTGTAGGCTTTAATAGCAGTAATAATATTACTGGTGCACTCTTTTTTGATCGTTTTATTTGGATGAGTTCTGATGGTAAAATTAACTTCGGAATACATAATGGTACTTCTAATGTATTAAAAAGTTCCAATTCTTATAATGACGGTAAATATCATCATGTTGCAGCAACATTTTCTACTGCTTCGGGAATGAAATTGTATTTAGATGGTATTTTAGTGGGTAGTAATACGCTAAATAATGCAACTGATTACAATGGTTATTGGCTTATAGGTGGAATGAAATCCTGGGGCAATGCAAATGGCGACTTCTTTAAAGGAACAATTGACGAAGTGAAAATTTGGAATACGGTAAGAACTCAAGCTGAAATTCAGGCCGGAATGTACAATGAGATAAATCCTTCGGGTTTATCAACATCTTTAACGAATTACTATCGCTTTAATGCTGCATCTGGAACAATTTTAAATGATTATTCCACTAATGATAGAGATGGCACCTTAGTTAGATTTGCATTGTCCGGAACTACGAGCAACTGGGTAGAAAGCTATGCAATGATAGTCCCTCAAACGTTGAATAGCACCCTAATAAATAGTACTGGTTTTACTGCAAACTGGACTGCACCAGTTACAGGTTCGGTAGAAAATTATTTGCTAGATGTTTCTACCAGCCCAGTTTTTGCCACATTTGTTGCAGGGTATAATAGTAAAAATGTAGGGAATGTATTGTCTTCAACGGTTACAGGACTAAATTCTTTTACAAATTATTACTGGCGGGTTAGGGCAAATAAATCCTCTGTATACGGTACAGGTGGATTTAAATCTCAAACAGTACAAACTTCCAAGGTACCCATCAATGTAACATCAACCACACTGAATTGTACATACAATTTATTAAGTAATTCCCCGATAGTAGTTGACCCTAATGTTAAAGTTGTTCATCCTCAAAATATTGATGGCTTTAGAGTAATCATTTCAGGTGGCAAAGAAGATGGAGATATATTGTCTTTTACTGGGGTAATTCCCTCTGGAGTAACTGCGGAATCATATAATTCATCAACCGGAGTTTTGGCATTTTCAGGAAGTACCAGCTCAGAAAATTGGCAAACTTTACTAAGAACAGTTACTTTTAAAGCATTTAGAAAGGGCAGATCAGTAAGAACTATTTCTTTTTCTGCCGGATTATTAAATTCCTTCAGTAATGGTCATTTTTATGAATTAATTACCACTAAAGGAAGTTGGAGTTCAGCAAAGGATGCCGCATCCGCAAGAGGTTATTTGAATTATTCAGGCTATTTGGCAACAGTAACCTCTCAAGCTGAAAATGATTTTATTAAACAAATTCTTAATGCTGATGCCTGGATGGGAGCATCAGATGATTATGCTCAAATCAATTCTGCTTTAGGTACTGCATCCTATGCAAGTCAAACAGCATCTGAAGGGAAATGGTATTGGGTTACAGGCCCTGAAGCTGGAACTCAAATAACAAATTCAAATCATCCGGTTACGGTAGTTCCCGGAAAATATAATAACTGGCACAATAATGAACCAAATAATGTAAACTCTTCCGAACATTACGCACAATTTTACTCTACTCGTGTTGGTAAATGGAATGATCTCCCTAATAATAATCAATTAGGTTATTTGGTTGAATATGGTGGGCTATCATCAGATATTGCACAAACACCGAGTTATTCTATCACATTAAATATAACATCCCCAGAACCAGGAAATGCACTCCATTTTGATGGAAGTAATGATTATGTTGCTATCCCCGATAATAATTCTCTTGATTTAGCAAATTCTTATACGCTCGAAGCTTGGATTAAACCTACTTCTTTCTCCGCACTTGCAGGGATAATCAGTAAATATCATAGTCCAAATGCAAATGGTTTTTCCCTTCGCTTGTCTGGTTCTAGCCCCTATACCGGAATAGAGTTTGATGAAATGACTTCTTCAAATGGACTACTTACTGCAGATCGATGGCATCATATTGCTGCTGTAAAAAATGGTTCAAGTCGAAAATTATATGTAAACGGACAAGAAGTTAATTTAAGTGGTACAGGAATTTCGACTTTAGTAAATACAGATTCAGTTAAAATTGGAAGCGACTTTAATGGTAGGTTTTTTAATGGTGCAATAGATGAGGTTCGTATATGGAGTTCGGCTAAAACACAAGCTGAAATTAAAGCCAATATGTTTGCAACGCTACCAGCTAATGCTTCAAATCTTGTTGCTTATTTCAATTTTAATCAGGGCAATGCTAACGATAGTAATATTGCAATAAACGTTGTTTATGACCAAACGGATTCATCTAATAACGGAACTTTAAATGATTTTGCATTAACCGAAACAGTTAGTAACTGGACTGAAAGTTATGCAATGGTTGCTCCTGTGATCACATCTCCTACAAAAAAATATTCATTGGGTTTTACCGCTAATTGGACGTCTCCTGTTATCGGTATAGCCGAAAAATATTTTTTAGATCTTTCCACAGACAGAACTTTTGGTTCATTTGTAACCAATTATAATAATACGGAAGTTGGTAATGTTAATTCGGCTGTGTTAAATGGGTTGGCTGCAAATACAAAATACTATTTACGATTAAGAGCTGAAAAAGCAGGCTCAGGTGTTTCAGGAACCGGTGTTAATTCAATTATAGATTCAATTACTACCAACGTCACGGAAACCCTTGTTGCAAAGGGCGCTTCAGACAGAACTTCTGTTAGTTTTACAGCCAATTGGTCTGCTCCACCAATTCATAATATTTCCGGTTATCTGCTAGACGTATCTACTAATAATACTTTTACTGCACCGGTTAACGGTTCTCCATTTACTGTAACTGATACATTTAAAAATGTAACTGGATTAACTCCCAACACTACTTATTTCTATCGAATCAGAGTCAACCGTTATAATAATTCTAATACAATTACTACCAACACCAATGCCCCTTTTGCAGCAATTGCTATTTCCTCTAACGCTGTTTGTAAGAATGGTACATCGCCAATTGTTACCTTCACGGGGTCTGGTAGTAGGGCGCCATATACTTTTGTTTATCAATTAAATGATGGTAGTAGTCAAAGTATAACCACAACAGGACAAAATGAATCGGTAAATTTAAATGTACCATCCAACAACATCGGGCTATTTAAATACACAATACTAAGTGTAACAGATGCTGATAACGGATCGAATACTCAAAGTGGCACAGCGTTTGCAAACATTAATGAAATACCGGTTCCAACTTTTATACTTAATGCTCCTTTAACTATTTGTTCTGGCGTTCAAACCACCTATAGTACACAGGAAAGTCAATCTAATTATCAATGGACAATTTCCGGTGTGCTGGGTATAGATTATTCAATTGAATCAGGTAGTGTTGCTTCTACGTCTTCAACCGTTTCCCTGAAATGGTTAACAAATGGCAATAAAACTGTTTCGGTAAACTATACCAGTTTAAATGGTTGCACGGCTTTAAATCCTGCTATTTCAAATACCAGTGTATCACTTACCCCAATTATAGAAAGTATAAGCGGAGCAAATTCAACAACTGTTGGATTAACTAAATCGTTATTGAATGCAACATTAAGTGGGGTATGGAGTTCTTCCGATGAAGGGATTGCTTATATTGATAGTAATGGTAAAGTTACAGGAATAAGTACAGGCATTGCAACTATCAACTATACTAAATCACTAAATGGGTGTTCGGATTCGACATCCTTAATATTTAGCGTATTGGATGCACCTGTACCAACTATAACATCATTATCATCAAGTGTTGGGATTATTGGTTCTTCTATTGTTATTAACGGAACTAATTTTAATGGCACATCGGAAGTAATGATTGGTAATTACTTAACGACCTTTACCGTTACGTCTGATTCAACTATATCAATGAGAATACCGGATGGTACCGGCTCAAACTTATCCGTTTCAGTTACTACTCCAGGTGGTATTGTAACTCAAGAAAATTTATTTACTTATGTAACCCAAACTGCACCAACTATTACCTCATTTACTCCATTGTCAGCAGGTTCTGGGATGGTAGTTAGTATAACAGGAACTAATTTTACTTCAGCCACTGACATAAGTTTTGGTAATGCCGTAGCCAGAGGCTATACGATTGTTTCGGACGTGCAAATAAATGCAGTGATAGATACTGGATCTACGGGAAGTATAAGTGTAACTAACCCGGCTGGAGTTGCTACAAAGACAGGTTTTACATATGTAGCCTCTCCAACAATTACTTCATTTACACCAACTTCAGCATTAGCTGGTACTACTATTACGATAACTGGTACTAATTTAACAAATGCCTCTGCAGTAACTTTTGGAGGGGTATCTGCTGCAAGTTTTGTTAAAGTTTCTTCAACTGTTATCACTGCAGTAGTATCTTCCGGAGGCGCAACCGGCAGCATTAGCATTACTACTCCAGGTGGATCAGTTTCAACGCTCACAGATTTTACCTATATACCACCCGCACCTACCATCACTTCCTTTACTCCAACCTCAGCGGGTGCAGGTGCAACAGTTGTGATAAAAGGAACTGGTTTCTTTAATATTAGTTCTATAACTATTGGTGGAACGGAGGTTACCAGCTTTACAATTGATTCATCTACACAAATTAAAGCGATCGTTGCTTCGGGTACTACAGGTAAAATCGTTATAATCAACTCATCAGGTTCAGTAACATCTTCTTCTGACTTTACGTTTATTCAACCTCCAACAATCTCATCGTTTACTCCGATATCTTCTGTTTCCGGATTGATTGTTACCATTACTGGTACCAATTTTACCGGAACAACTTCAGTAAAGTTTGGTGGAACTGCTGCAACAAGTTTTACAGTGTTATCTTCCACACAAATTGCCGCTGTAGTAGGAGCTGGAACGACTGGAGATGTTTCCGTAACGACTGGAGGTGGAACAGCAACTAAATCGGGATTCACTTTTATTGGGGCCCCATCAATTATTTCTTTTACACCATTGGCTACCGGTTCGGGTAATATTGTAACGATTACCGGATTAAACCTTACCGGAGCATCTGCCGTTAGCTTTGGAGGTGTCCCCGCAGCTAGTTTTACTGTGGTTTCTCCTAGTATAATAACTGCCGTTGTTGGGGCAGGAGCAGATGGTATTGTCTCTGTTACTACTCCTGGTGGCACTGCTACGCTTGCTGGATTTGCTTTGGTACCTGCACCTACAATCATTTCATTTAGTCCAAACTCCACCATTAAAGGTTCAGTGGTTAATATTATTGGTACAAACTTTAATAATGCAAGTGCAGTAAGTTTTGGCGGAACAGCTGCAGCTAGCTATACGGTAGTTTCTCCTACATTAATTACAGCTGTTGTGGGTAATGGTTCTTCAGGCAACATCAGCATCACTTCACCAGGTGGTACTGTTACTAAAAATGGATTTAAATGTAGACCAATTTGGGTAGGTAACCATAATTCTGATTGGAATAATACTTTAAACTGGGTTCCACAAGTTATGCCTGATTCGGTAGCCACTGTTTCTACCGAATTGAATCAACCCATCATAAGTTCAGGAACGGTTAGCTATAATAATGTAATAATTAATAACGGAAGTCATGTTAAGATCAACGGTTCAGGAGAGCTGAAAGTTACCGGTAAAATTATTAATAATGGCATATTAGATGTTACTGATGGAACTGTATCACTTGAAGGGAATGATTCCTCTATCTCTATCACTTCAGGTACATTCAAATCAAATTCAATAAAAAATTTAAAAATAAATAAACCGGGTAAATTCGTAACACTTGCTGATACGTTGAAAATTACTGGTTCAATCTCACCTACTGCTGGAACATTGAAAACCAATGGGGTATTAATTCTTAAAAGTACCGTAGATGGGGATGCAAGCATTGCAGAAGGTAGCGCAACTGGAGGATATATTGATGGCAACGTTAAAGTTGAAAGATATTTAGGAAATACTCGTAGTTGGCGTATGGTGGGTTTCCCTTTTAGCAAAGACTCTGTTATTAGAGGAAATATATTAAAAAACTATTATGCAGGCGATTATGTAGCATACAGTTATAACGAAGCTTTAGATAATGGTAATTACGGTAGTTCTGGACCTTCTAATGCGGGTTGGATTTACCTAGGTAACACTAAAACTATTACTGCCGATAAAGGACTATTATTGGTTGGAGGTTCTAGCTCTTTAATAAATCTTACTAGTAAAGTAAATACAGGCACTCAAATTATTCCGCTTGCATATTCAGTAAATAAAGCAAGTAATAAAGGCTGGAATTTAATCGCAAATCCGTTCCCGGCAAACCTCGATTGGGACAAAGTAATTGCCGCAAATCCGGGTATTAATGTTGCTAACGCAATTTATCGTTGGGATCCAGCCAGCCAGGGTTATGCAACTTATGTTAATGGATTCTCAACAGGTAATCAATCTAATATTATTGAAAACGGGGCCTCGATTTTTGTACAGTCTTTTGGAGCACAAACTTTTACCATTTTTGAATCTTGTAAATCAGTCGAAAGTCCCTCTGGAAGATTATTCTCGGCTCCAACTCAAGGTTCAATCCGCAGTTTATCTATACCGGCAGATAAAAGCATCATCAAATTGTATTTATTGAAAGAAGGCGATTCTACCGCAGATGAAACCATTTTAAGATGGGGCGCTGATACTGATGTTACGGATAGTTTCGACTTTAAATTTGATGCATTCGATATGGGTAGAACGGCCGGGCCGGATTTGAGTGTTACAGATAATAACAAAAACTTGTATGCTATTTTTCATGGAACTGAATTGAAAAAACCAACTGAAGAAAATAGGACAATTCAATTGAATACAGCTAATCTAGAGTTAAGCTCATCATATATATTAAAAATGGAAATTTTATCAACGCTTGCTAAAAATAACCATGCATTTATTTATGATCATTTCACCAGAGAATATTCAAAAATTGATTTAGCTGCGAAGGATTATCATTTTAAAACCAATGTAGATAGTTTATCTATTGATACAAAAAGATTTTCAGTAGTATTTAATAAACAAACTGCATCCATTAATGCAGAAACGATCTTATCGGAAAATGAAGGGTTGAAATTAATAGAGAATCCTATATACTCTAATGAAATAAATTTACTGTCTAATAGCAATTATCAACAAATTCAATGGCAATTAACGGATAATTCAGGTAAGGTTTTTGGCGCAGGATTTTTAAATGGGTTGACAAAAGGGCACCGATTTAAATTAGCTCCGGCCCAATCTTTAACCCCAGGTATTTATGTGCTACGAATCAATAATGCAGGTAAATTACTTTGTACCTATAAGTTATTGAAAGTTAATTAACGCTTATAATTTACTGTAAAAATGGATTAGTAAGTACCCGGCAGCGCAAAGAAAAATAATGGATAATACTGCTATAACAATCCATTGTTGTAGGTCTGTTTTTGGTCTTAATATTCTTTTCTTTTTATTTTTTGTGTTTTGATGAAGTTGATGGTTTAGCTGTTGTGTTATGCTAGAAATTTTATCAGTTAATGAAACTTGTTGTAATCCTTCTATAGCATCGTTAATAAATTCAGAATTGTTCATCTTTTGCTCAAAGGCATGCTGCTCTTTATGAGTAAGTTTTCCCTCCAGATACTTTATGAGTTCCTCCTCATTCAGTTCTTCCTGATTTGCTAATATATTGTCCCAATTGTTCATTCAATTTTTCTTTTTTTCTCCATTAACATTTTCAAATTTCGTTTTCCATTTTGTAGGTAACTCTTAACTTGTAGAAGTGAATACCCCGTTTTTTCAGTTATCTCCTGATAACTGTTTTTTTGAAGGTAAAATAAAGTTATACAACTTTTTTGTTCATTGTTTAATTCTGCTAAACTAGCTTCTAATGTATTTAAATTTATTTCCCTTATCTGAGCATGTTCTGTATCATCTATAGGCAAACTTAATAATGTATCTTCACTATAAGTTTTAAAGTTTTTCTCCCCCCTCAATTTCATTAAACAAAAATTGCAGGCTACTTTATATAACCAACTTTTAAGATAAGTTATTTCATATTTTTCAAGTTCATTAATTGCTTTCAAGAAAATTTGCTGAACAGCATCTTTGGCATCTTCTTCATTTTTGAGATACTTCATACAAACACCAAATAGAAGCAGCGTATAGCGTTCTAATACAATTCCCAGCCATTCTCTGTTCCGATCAGCATAAAATTTGCTGAGTATTTCATTGTCGCTAATATGTTGATAATTGTTTTTATTCACACTTTAAAATAAGCATTTTGTTCTAAGATGCGATGCACGCAAATTTCCATAACTTACGCCAAATTTTCTACATGAGTTTTTTAGCTTGTATAACAGCCGTCGCTCCAATAAGAGCAGAAGCCTCGCATAGAAGCGAAATGGTGAGTCAGTTGCTTTTTGGAGAAATTGCTCAATTATTGGAGGTTTCAGATGAATTTTATAGAGTAAAGTGCTTATACGACTCCTATGAAGGCTGGTGCCAACGCACACAATTAATTGAATTAACAGATGAACAATCGCTTACCCACAATAAAGACCTAGCTGGCGAATATATTAATCTGATAGAAATGAATGGCACTAAAATGCTTATCCCATTTGGCGCTTCACTGGGTCTATTAGATAATAATCAGGGGACTTTTGGTCATCTAAACTTCAATTATAGAGGTACAGTTTCCAAGCCTAATAAAATTCTTTTTACCAATGATTATATTCGACATATTGCTTTGGTATACCTAAATACGCCTTATTTATGGGGAGGTCGATCTGTTTTTGGGATTGATTGCAGTGGTTTTGCCCAACAGGTTTATCGTTTTTTTAATAAACATTTACCCAGAGATGCTTCTCAACAAGCATTGCAGGGGGAAGTGGTAGGCTTTTTACAGGAAGCTATTTGTGGCGATCTGGCTTTTTTTGATAATGAAGATGGTCGTATTACACACGTGGGAATTCTATTAGATCCTCAAACTATTATTCATTCGTCTGGCAGGGTTAAAATAGATAAAATTGATAATCAAGGCATTTTTACTACCGATAAAGGGGAACGTACGCATAATCTTAGAATAATTAAGAGATATGTATAAATAAAAAACCTTCTAAAATAGAAGGTTTTTTATTTATACATTATAAGAACTTTATCGGAAATTACATTAAATCCATAGCTTTTGCAAAATAGGTAACTGTGCCCGGTAATGCAAGCCAGAAAAATTCACGATATACCACTAAAAGTGTAATCATAATTGCTAACCAAAAAAAGCACAATGCCCAATACTTAGCTGTAGATGTTTTTGCTTCCATGAGATTATTTTTTTGCAAAGATATGTACCGATTGCTAATTAACCATCTATTGCGTCTTACTTTGTTGAATTTTTGTTAGTTCAGAATTATTAATTGATTTTGTCTTATCAAAAAACAACATCTTTATGGCTATCAACATCATTATGATGGCAAAAACCTTCTTCATTTTAGCATCACTTAAGGTTAAAGCCAGTTTACTCCCTAAAAATCCACCAGCAATGAAGGAGAGTGCAACTATTAAAACAAAGTTTACGTTTAAAAAGCCTTGTTTATAATATTGAACTACGGCAAGAATTCCTACCGGTAACAATAAAATACCCAACGACGTTCCCTGTGCTTCTTTTTGAGAGAAACCTAAAAACAATACTAGTGCCGGTACAATTATTACTCCACCACCAATGCCTACCAAGCCACTTAAAAAGCCTGCCACCAGCCCAATGGATACCAATATGACTAAGGTAGTTAAACTCATGATATTATTTTATGAATGTCTTTTTATAGAAATCAATAGCTTCTTCTACAATACTTAGTGCTTTAGCTTTATCGCCAAAATCTTCAACCACCACTGTTTTATTTTCTAATTTCTTATATTCTTCAAAAAAATGTCTTAATTCATCAAAAAAGTGCTTAGGTAACTCTTCAATATTATTATAATGGTTCACTCCGGGGTCCGTGGCCGCAACTGCAATAATTTTATCATCCGGATCTCCGCCATCTATCATCTGCATTACTCCAATAACTTTTGCCTCCATAAGCGTTAGTGGTTGTACCGGCAAGGAAGTAATGACCAATATGTCTAGTGGGTCTTTATCGCCTCCATATGTTTGCGGTATAAAACCATAATTAATTGGGTAATAAAATGAAGAAAAAATTACTCTGTCTAGTTTTAATAATCCTGTTGGTTTATCTATTTCGTATTTACACCTTGAGCCCTGTGGTATTTCTATTACTGCATTTACCACCCGGGGAGAATTTTCACCGAAGTGCACTCCATGCCAGGGGTGTAAAACTGTTTGAGTTTGCATATTATTGAAAAGTTTTTTTATAATCTACCTGCCACTTGTTATTATGTTGTCTTATCAAAAGTTGTTTTGGCATGGTGTCCGATGAATAACTGTACTCCATCACTACTGTTGAATCGTTAATATCTGTTACACTTTTTATATTGATGGAGGATGATTTACTGACTTGCCGGCCTTCCTTATCCTTTTCTCTAAATAATGATTCCGCCCTTTTTAGATCTAATATATTTTGTTCATCTTTCAAAAGGTAAAACTCAGCTTGACTAAAATCTCCACTTTTACAGGCCTCCAAAAATAACCTTCCGGCATCTAATCCATTTTCTGCCGGTAAATAGTTTACACCCGGATTGCTACAGCTTATTAAACCCAGCAACACAATTACTATAATTTGGATAAGATACTTCATTATTACAAAGTTAATCAATTAGAATGGTAAGTAATAAGAAGATAAAAGTTCCTTGAATGTTGAAGTATACTCATTATGGTCTTTTATGCTAATTTCATTTTCTTCAGCAAGGTGTGTATTGGTAGAAAATATCAACATGGATCTAAAAAAATCATGTTGAGTAGTTTGTTTTACATGAGTAACTTTATTTACATGAAATCCGGCTTTTGCCGCCTCTTCTATGAGATATTGGTATCTCGTATAGGGCACTAAAATTGCAAATTGGCCATCGTTGTTTAAAAGCTTACTAATACAATCAATCAACTCCTTAAAAGTTAATGCCTTACTGTGCAGCGCTAAATTTTTATTCTGAACAGGACTGGGTAAATCATTTTCATAAAAAGGAGGGTTACTGATGATAAAATGATACCCCAATCCTCCATTTAAATTAAATTCCTTTACATCTCTTCGAATAAGTTGAAGTTGGTTTTCCCAGGGCGATTGACTGAAATTAAATTGAGCCTGAGCAGATGCGCCTTCTTCAATTTCTATGGCGTCTATTTTTGCAGAACAATGCTGGGCAAGCATCATGGTTAATAGCCCTGTTCCGGTTCCAATATCTAAAATGCTGGGTGGTTGGTTGTCTTTTAAATAATCAACCACCCAGGCACCAAATAAGCATGCATCTGTACACACTTTCATAGCACATTGATCTTGATAAACGGTGAATTGTTTAAACTTAAAAAAATGATTTGCCATAAAATGGTATACCTACTATTCTTTAATACCCTCTAAAGCAAACAAGAAGGAATAATTTAAAGCAATATCTTTTAAATAATCAAATCTGCCAGACGCACCCCCATGGCCAAAATCCATATTGGTATGTAACAACAATATATTTTTATCGGTTTTAGTAGCCCTTAATTTAGCCACCCA
>CANHJH010000004.1 GCA_947460365.1 Sphingobacteriia bacterium
GATATGGCAGGTATACCCACTAAATTGGGGTAAACGGTATAAATATCTGCTAAGAACATTTCAATGGGATCGTCCGATTTTTCGCCTATTTTAAATGCAGGTGCCGGAACGGTGGGTGAAATGATGGCATCGTATTGGGTAAAAATTTGATCGGTGGTAGATTTTAACAACTGCCGTACCTGTTGTGCTTTGGTAAAGTAAGCATCGAAATAGCCTTCACTCAATACAAAAGTGCCGAGTAAAATTCTTCTTTTTACTTCTTCTCCAAATCCTTCACTTCTGGATGCTTTGTATAGTTGGGTGAGGTCGATGTTTTTTTGTTCGGTTCGATGTCCAAATCTTACGCCATCAAATCTGGAGAGATTGCTGGAAGCTTCGGCCGTAGTAAGTACATAGTATGTGGGCACTACATAGTCTAATAAGCTAAAATCAACAGGTTCAACGGTATAACCTGCTGCTTGCATTGCCTGTATCTTAGCTTCGGTCTGTTGTTTAATAACTGGATCTAATCCCGGATGTTCAATCGACTCTTTAAAATACGCGATGCGGAATTTTTTATTGGGTTGATTGACTACTGCTGAGTAGTTTGCTACCGGTTTATCGGAAGCGGTACTATCGAACTGGTCTTTACCGGCAATAGTTTGTAATACCAATGCCGCATCGGCCACGTTGGTTGAGAAAATACCAATCTGATCAAAAGAAGAGGCATAAGCGATTAAGCCGTATCTCGAAATTCTTCCGTAAGTGGGTTTAATGCCAATGATGCCACAAAAATCTGCAGGTTGGCGAACTGAGCCTCCGGTATCGCTGCCCAGGCTAACCATACATAAACCGGCTTGCACAGCTACGGCCGATCCACCCGATGATCCACCCGAAACACGCGTAGGGTCTGCTGCATTTTTTACTGGTCCGTAACTAGAATTTTCATTGCTACTACCCATGGCAAATTCATCGCAGTTTTGACGACCAATGATAATGGCACCGGCATCTAACAAACGTTGTGTAGCGGTAGCATTGTAAACTGCGGTAAAATTCTTTAATATTTTGGAGGAGGCCGAAACCTGGTGATTGTTGTAGCATATCACATCTTTGATGCCTACAACTACACCCAATAGCGGGGTGAGTTCTGCGCCGTTTTTAAGCGCCTGATCTAACTCAGCCGCTTTTGCAAGCGCTTCCTCTTCAAAAACTTCCACATAGGCATTAAGGTGCGCTTGGTTGCGGATATTATCTATATAAAAACGAACAGCTTCCACACAAGTGGCCTGTCCGTTCTGTAATGCGGTATGATAATCCTTGATTGTAGTGAAGCGAAACAAAAGCTAAGATTGTAGAAAATTATAAATTAAGCAGGCGTATTGTCTTTCTCTTTAATACCCTCTTCTAATTCTCTTTTTACATTATTCTTGGCATCGTTGAACTCACGAATACCTTTACCCAATCCTCTCATAAAATCAGGTATTTTCTTTCCTCCAAACAATACCAATACAACGATACCGATGATGATTAATTCTTGAAAACCTAGATTGCCCATTTTGATTAATTTAAGATTGTAAAGTTAGGGTAAAAGAAACGCTGTACAACAATTAAATAATGTTAAATTGATGAGATAGGGGTAAAAAAAGAACGTCCCGAAGGAATTTCGGGACGTTCTTTAATGATATCACTAATGTGCTTAGAAACGTTTTTCTTTAATACGTGCACTTTTACCACTACGCTCACGTAGGTAAAATAACTTAGCACGACGAACTTTACCTAATTTGTTCACTACAATAGATTCGATATTAGGTGAAAGAAAAGGGAATAAACGCTCTACACCTACACCGTCAGAAATTTTACGAACAGTGAAAGTAGATGTTGCTCCATTTCCTTGTAATTTAATTACATCTCCACGAAAGCTCTGGATACGCTCTTTACCACCCTCTACAATCTTATAGTTCACAGTGATGTTGTCACCTGCTTTAAACTTAGGATGCTCTCTGCCAGTAGTTAACTGGTCGTGTACAAATTGAACTGCTGCGTTCATAACTTTTAATTTTTGCGGACGGCAAAGGTAGGGAATTAATTAAAAAGTAAAAAGTAAAAAGTGAAAAATAAAGCCAAATTTCAAAAAAAGCTGAAAATCAATCCTTTATATACTTCATTTTACCATTGTTCTTCTTATCTCGCTACGTTTACCGCTCTTTTTTCTCTAATTACGGTTACTTTGATTTGACCCGGATAGGTCATTTCTGTCTGTATTTTCTGTGCTATTTCAAAACTTAACTTATCGCTGTCCATATCAGTCACCTTATCGGCCTCCACTATAACCCTTAGCTCTCTTCCGGCTTGAATGGCATAAGCTTTTTCTACCCCTTGGTAGGCAAGTGCCAGGTTTTCCAGGTCTTTGATGCGTTGAAGGTATTGCTGCATAATTTCCCTTCTTGCTCCAGGTCTTGCACCGCTGATGGCATCGCAGGCCTGTATAATAGGGGATATTACATAAAGCATCTCCATTTCATCGTGGTGCGCTCCAATGGCATTTACTACCGCCGGGTTCTCCCCATATTTCTCTGCTAGCTTAGCGCCTAACAGTGCATGGCTCAATTCGGTTTCTTCATCAGGCACTTTGCCAATATCGTGCAGTAAACCGGCTCTTTTAGCCAATTTAGGGTTCATACCCAACTCAGATGCCATTATGCCACAAAGATTTGCCGTTTCGCGGCTATGCATCAATAAGTTCTGACCATATGATGATCGGAAACGCATTTTACCTACAATACGTATCAACTCTTTATGTAAACCATGAATACCCATTTCAATTACCGTACGCTCTCCAATCTCCATTACCTGCTCTTCTAACTGGCGACGTGTTTTTTCTACAACCTCCTCAATACGTGCCGGGTGTATACGACCATCGGCCACTAAACGCTGTAAGCTTAAACGGGCAATCTCTCTTCTCAATGGGTCAAATGAAGAAAGAATGATGGCTTCCGGCGTGTCATCTACAATTAAATCTACTCCGGTAGCGGCTTCAATGGCACGGATATTTCTACCTTCTCTACCAATTATCTGCCCCTTAATCTCATCGGTCTCCAAATTAAATACCGTTACAGTATTTTCTATGGTTTGCTCTGCAGCAGTACGCTGTATAGACTGTATTACAATTTTACGCGCTTCTTTATTGGCCTTTTGTTTAGCGTCTTCAATAATCTCTTGCTGTAAGGATAATGCCTGTGTTTGTGCTTCTTGTTTAAGGCTTTCTATCAATTGATTTTTAGCTTCTTCAGCACTTAAACCGGCAATTTTTTCCAATCTGCGGATATGTTCTTCCTGGTGCTTTTCTAATTCTGTACGCTTTTGATTTACCAGTTCGATCTGGCGGTTCAAATTTTCTTTTATAGCCTCATTTTCCTTAACCTGCTTTTCTAACGCTGCTTCTTTTTGGTTGATGGTAACTTCTTTCTGCTTGATGCGGTTTTCGGTATCGCCTATTTTGCGATTTTTTTCCAGTAATTCTCTTTCATGCTCAGCTTTTAACTGTACAAAACGCTCCTTAGCCTCTAATTGCTTTTCTTTTTTAATAGTTTCAGCCCTTAATTCGGCCTCTTTTAAAATGTTTTGCGCCTGATTTTCGGCATCTTCTATCTGTTTCTTAGTGTCTTTAGAAAAAAGAAATCTCCCCGCTGCAACACCAATTCCTAAGGAAACTGCGCAGATGAGTATTGATAATATTGATTGATCCATGATTTTGGCAATGTTTTAATGTTACACAATCCGTTAATTCAAATTATATATTACTATATAATAATACATAAGCATACGCACGAAGATAGCAAGAAGATATCAGATTTAGAAAAACCTTAAAATGTAAAGCAGTAAAAATCTTATTTTTCTGACAGTATTTGATCTACCAAGTCATTTAAATTGGACAGTTTTTGAGATAAATCCTCCCATATCATCGGATGTTCATTTGGGTTAGCTTGTTCTGAGACAAACCAAATTAGTACCATAGCTATATAATCTTGTAAATCCTTTCCCGCAAACTGATTTTTAAAGGCTAAAATCTTTTCATTAACTAATGCGGCTGATTTTAACACTTTTTCCTCATCAACCGGACTGACTTTTACCCGATAGGTTCTATCGGCTATTACAATATTAACGGGAACTAACTCAGACATATTGTTTTATTGAGCATGCAGTAAAGCAAGACATTTATCTATTTCTTTGATATAACTGTCTATTTTTTTCTGCATCAGGTGTTTTTCTTCTTCCTCTCTTTCTGTTTGATGAATGGCACTTTGAGCCGCTGTTAACTTTTGCTCTAATTGAAAAATATGAATGCGCTTTTCTTTTTGATCGGCCTCCAATGCCTCAATAGTTTCTTGCAATTTTGCATTGTCTTCCTGCAACTGTTTGTATTTTGAGATCAACAGTTGCAACTTATTCTGCAGACTTTCAATATTGCTATTAATATTCGTCATTTATTTTCTAATTTCTGCTTGAATTTCTTTTTCAAAACATTGAATTAATTTATTCATCATTCCGTCTATCTCTGTATCAGTAAGCGTTTTGGTATCATCCGAAAAAGTAAAACTTACCGCCATCGATTTTTTGTCGGTACCCAGTTTGTCGCTTTCAAACACATCAAACAACTGCATTTGTTGTAGCTTAGGCAATTTAATTGATTGTACTGCTTTTTCAATAGCCGAATAAGTTATTTGCTTATTCACTACCAGGGCCAGATCCCTTTGTACTGCCGGAAATTTATTTACCTCTTTATAAACAATTTTCTTTTTCTGAATGGCATTGATTAATGAATGAAATAACAAATCCAACATAAATACTGGTTGTTTTATATCGAATTGATGGAGCTGTTGCGTACTCACCGCAACCAGTTTACCCATCGTTTGTTTATCGGCCAACACGTTTATTACTCCTGCTTCATCGGAAGATTCTTCAAAACGTATATTCGATAAACCGCACCATTGTAAAACAGCCACTGCCAAACCTTTCATGGTAAAAAAGTCGAGCGGTGTGCTTTTATCCCTCCAGCTCTGATCGTGATTATTGCCGGTAACGTATAAACAAAAATGTTCTTCTTCTAAATAGCTTTCCTCTTTAGCACGGTATGTTTTACCAAATTCAAACAACTGAAGATTGTTGTTTCTCCTGTTGAGGTTATACGCAATGGTTTCTAAGCCGCTTTCTAACATAGACGGACGTAGCACATCTAACTCCGCACTTAAATTATTCATCATCTTCACCATATAGGCTCCAACTGTTTCATCAAAATACTTGCTGTTGGTAATAGAGTTGGTAACGATTTCTGAAAAGCCTTTACCTACAAGGAATCCAGCAATTTTCTCCCGAAGATTTTCTTTAATACTGTGTTGTTCAATAGCCGGACTAATGGTAATGGTAGTAGGTATTTCTACATTATCTAATCCATCAATTCTTAATATCTCTTCCACTATATCGGCCGGAATGCTGATATCGGGCTTGCTGTAGGGCACTTCTACAATTAATCCATCTACCCCTTCTTTTAAAATTTCAAAACCTAATGCAGTTAAAATATTTTTTACTTTATCGGGGTGATAATTTTTACCACTTAATTTTTTAAGATAATGGTTGGAGATTGAAACGGTTGTTTTTTCTTTAGGGTTCGGATAGTGGTCGGTAATTTCGCTGGAAACCTCTCCACCCGCTACTTCCACTATTAATTCCGCAGCGCGTTTCAACACATTTACTGTATTGGAAATATCAATTCCTTTTTCGAATCGGGTAGCAGCATCGGTTCTTAATCCATGGCGGATAGATGTTTTACGAATACCGGTTGATTGAAAGCAAGCACTCTCTAAAAATATAGCAGTAGTGGTTTCGCTTACACCGCTTTTAGCTCCTCCAAAAACCCCTGCAATACACATTCCTTCGTTTGCATTGCAAATCATTAAATCTTCTGCATGCAACTTTCTTTCTTTATCATCTAATGTAATAAATGAAGTATTGTTCAACACATTTTTTACTACAATTTCATTGCCGGTAATGGCTGCTACATCAAATGCATGTAATGGTTGCCCTGTTTCGTGTAAGATGAAGTTGGTAATATCTACAATATTATTAATGCTTCGTTGACCGATGGCCGTTAACTTATTGACTAACCATTCGGGGGAAGGCTTAACAGTTACTCCGCTGATGGTAAGGCCTGCATAACGCGGACAAGCTTCTGTATTTTCAACCGTTACCTTAATGGGCAAGCTGTTGTTAGCCGTTTTAATATTATGGTTAAAAGGAGACCTTACTTTTGTTTCTCTTTGATGATGGGTTAAATAAGCGCATACATCTCTGGCAACCCCTAAATGGCTCATGGCATCCATTCGGTTAGGGGTAAGTCCAATTTCGTAAATCCAATCTGAGTATGGATTAAATAATTTAGCTGCCGGTGTGCCGGGAATGGCTGTGTCAGCTAAAAGGATGATACCATCATGACTATGACCAATACCAATTTCGTCTTCAGCACAAATCATACCCTGACTTTCCTCTCCTCTGATTTTGGCCAGTTTCATGGTAAGTGGGTCGCCGGTTAAGGGATAGATCGTAGTTCCAACGGGGGCAACCACAACTTTTTGACCTTTAGCAACATTGGGTGCTCCACAAACGATTTTTAACGGCGTTTCGCCACCGATATTGACCAGGGTAAGTTTTAATTTATCTGCATTCGGATGAGGATTACATTCCAATACCTCACCAATTACCAGGCCGGCCAATCCGCCTTTAATTTTTTCATATTGCTCTAAACTCTCTACTTCTAACCCAATAGAAGTAAGAATATGCGATAATTCTGCGGGTGCTAAAGTCTCCGGTAAATACTCACTTAACCAATTGTAACTGATAGTCATATTAAAGCTGCTTTGTAAAGAGGCAAAAATAAGGTATTAAGCCGGAGGGAAATAAAAATGACAACGGTTTAAACTAAGTAAGGGAATTTTTTACCGATAAACTATTTTGATGGAGGTAATCATTTCCGCTGAAATAAGCGGTATTTTTAAGAAAATTCTTTCTGCACAGACAATTGTTAATTTCATTAAAAAAAAGCGTAAAACTTTTAAAATTGGGGGATAACTGTTTTTTAACTGTGCATACAGCAATAATTGATGTGAATAACCGCTGAATTACTTGTGGAATAAAATAGATGAATAAAAAATTTTAGCCTCCGATTAGTTGGGTTTATATTCGCACCCCCCATGAATGAACAATGGCTGATTTGTTGTGAAAATGAATTGGCTGCGAAATAATATTTACTGAGCAAATTAAAAGTGGTTACACCAAACAAATGGCACTAACGAACATCAATAACGACCGAAAAAGAAGGAAACCTTCCGTAGATTTAAGTACCATGGTGTATGGAAAAGTACCTCCACAGGCCAAAGAATTGGAAGAAGCCATCCTGGGCGCCCTGATGCTGGAGAAAAGTGCTTTTGATACCGTTTCGGAAATTATTAAACCCGAGTGTTTTTATTTTGATGCCAATCAGCACATCTTTAAAGCGATGCAGTCGTTGCAGCAAAAGAATGTGCCCATCGATATACTTACCGTGGTAGAGGAGTTGAAAGTGCTTAACTTACTGGATTTAGTTGGCGGCCCGTATTATGTAACCAAACTTACCAACTCAGTTGTTTCTACGGCTAATATTGATGCCCACGCCCGTATCGTTTTGCAGAAATTTATTCAGCGCGAACTGATTAAAATCAGCGGTGAAATTATTGGCGATGCTTATGAAGACAGTACCGATGTGTTCGACCTGTTAGATGAGAGTGAAACCAAGATGTTTAACATTACCAACAATTACCTGAAAAAGAACTTTGAAGACATTGGTAATGTATTGGTGGAAGCGATTGCCCGTATAGATGAGTTAAGAACTAAAACGGATGAAATTTCGGGGGTGCCCAGTGGTTTCCCTACACTTGATAGGGTTACGTATGGCTGGCAACCTACCGACTTAATTATATTAGCTGCTCGTCCGGCTGTGGGTAAAACAGCCTTTGCCCTGAACCTGGCACGAAGTGCTGCCTTGCATCCGACCAAACCGATTGGAGTGGGGTTCTTTTCATTGGAAATGAGTGCTGCACAGTTGGTACAGCGTATTTTAAGTGCAGAGAGTGAAATCAAGATGGAAAAAATCAGCAGGGGTAAATTAGAAGATTATGAATACCAGCAACTGCACAGCAAGGGTATTAAAAAATTAGAAACCGCACCTATTTATATTGATGATACCGCTGCACTAAATATTTTTGAGTTTAGAGCCAAAGCAAGAAGAATGGTAAATAAATACCATGTAGGCTTAATTGTCATTGACTACTTGCAGTTGATGAGTGGTAGCAGTGGCAGTGGCAATCGTGAGCAGGAAATCAGTAATATTTCCCGTAACCTTAAAGCCCTGGCGAAAGAGTTGAAAGTGCCCATCATTGCATTGAGTCAGTTAAGTCGTGCGGTGGAAACCAGAAAAGAAAGTAAAATGCCGCAGTTGAGCGATTTGAGAGAATCGGGAGCCATTGAGCAGGATGCCGATATGGTAATGTTTATATACCGTCCGGAGTATTATGAGGTAATGAACAATGAAATGGGGGAGAGTACCAGTGGAGAAACGCATGTTAGAATTGCCAAGCATAGAAACGGTTCGTTAGAAACCATTAAACTGAGGGCCAAATTAGATATTCAGAAATTTGAAGAGTGGGAAAGTGATAGCAGCGGCCCATCTGCCGGAGGCTGGAAACCAATTACCCCTAATTTGCCAACATCTGGCGGTGGCAGCAGTAAAGAAGATGGCGCTAAGTTTTTTATTCAGGGTAGTAAAATGAATGAAGGCGAGTTTGATGAGGGATTGGAACAAGATGCTGCTCCTTTTTAATATAAATGATTATGTCGGTTCCTTTTTTTTATGAACATCAACTGCCGGAATTACCAGGGCCGTTTACACTATCTGCCGAAACCAGTAAACACTGTGTGCAAGTACTGAGAATGGCGGTAGGCGAAACAATTGCCTTAACCAATGGGGCAGGTGTACAGTATGAAGCACCAATCATTTCGGCCGATAAAAAACAAACAGTTGTATCTTTAATTAATAAGGTAGTTACCCCCCCAGCACCTACCCAAACAAGTATTGCCATATCTTTTGTTAAAAACGCAACAAGAATGGAATGGTTTTTGGAGAAAGCAACAGAGATTGGCATTACTGATATTTATCCATTAATTGCTGAAAGAACAGAACGAACGAATTTTAAAGCAGAAAGATGGGAAAATATTATTGTATCAGCTATGCTGCAGAGTAAACAGGTTTGGAAAACACAGTTGCATCAGCCAATTGAATTGAACACATTGTTTAATAAACCCTATGGTGGACTAAAACTGATTGCACATTGTGAAGAGGGAGAGAAAGTAAGCATTGATTCGTTTACAAAATCAAACGAATCGATGATACTAATTGGCCCGGAGGGCGATTTTACTCCAGCAGAAATTGCGAATGCTATTCGATTTGGGTTTAAACCGGTTAGTTTGGGTAATACCCGACTGAGAACTGAAACAGCCGGAATTGTGGCAGCCGTTTTACTACAGCATAAATAATATAGATAGCTTAACAATACCTTATGTTAAAAAAAATAACACTGCTTGTTTTTATTGCCGCCTTTTTTTTAACCGCTTGCGAATGGATTAAAGGAAATAAATTTTCTGTGCAGCGCGACTTAAGTATTAATACGCTCACTTCTTTTAATAATCTTTTTTTAGACAGTTCAAGCATTGATAAATTTATAGCGTTGCATCCTGAATTTTCGGGATTTTTAGAAGAATACAAAGCGTTTTATTTACATAGAAATTTTGAGTATGCCTGGTTTGATTCTGCCGGATTATCGGAACAGGCGCATAACTTTTATAATCTTCAAAGCAACTACATCAGTTCTATGAGTGATAGCAGCATCTACAGCCGTTCACTCAATAAATTATTTGACTCTTTAATGAGTCGGAAAAAAAACATTTCGGTAGATAAAAAACAAGTTCAAAATATTGAATTATTACTTACCGGACAATTTTTTAAATACAGTGCCAAAGTATATAAGGGCAGTGATATAAAAGTAGATGAATTGGGCTGGTTCATCCCCCGAAAAAAAATAGATTTAAGTGCTTTACTGGATTCTATGATTGTTAAAAAAGCTGAAAATCCAGATCAGTACGCATTGCTGAATAAACAATACAAAGAATTAGAAAAGCAGTTGATTCTTTATCTGGAAAAAGATAAAAAAGAATTGTCTGATACCATTCCTAATGTACAAAAGCCCATCAAAAAAGGCTATACGGGCAGCATAGTATTTTTGATTAAACAAAGATTAAATCTCTTGCAAGAGAGCAGCACATTAGATTCAACCAATTTGTTCGATTCGAAATTGGTTACTGAGGTAATGCGTTTTCAGAAAAGGCACGGACTTGCGGTAGATGGTTCTGTTGGAAATAAAATGATTGAAGAATTAAATGTTCCTATTAAAAGAAGAATTCAACAAATTCTGGTTAACATGGAACGAGCCAGGTGGATGCCACAGGAAAGCGACAGCAATTATGTTGTAGTAAATATTCCGGAATACAAGCTGCACATATACGATAGCGGTAAACAGGTGATAGAAATGAATGTAATTGTTGGTTCTACGGTGAACAATACTGTTATATTTAATGGCAAACTTCAATACATTGTATTTAGCCCTTATTGGAATGTTCCTGAGAGTATCGTGAAGAAAGAAATTATGCCACTCTTAGCAAAGAATCCCAATTACATCACTAAAAATAATATGGAAATAACCGGCTATAATGGCAAAACGCCAATTGTAAGGCAAAAGCCGGGCGATAAAAACTCTTTGGGGCATGTAAAATTTTTATTCCCGAACAATTATAATATTTATTTTCATGATACGCCTAACAGAGGCTTGTTTGAGCAGTCGGGTAGAAATTTAAGTCACGGTTGTATTCGTTTGCAATACCCTAAAAAGTTTGCGCAATATTTATTGAGAAATGATACCGTTACCTGGAACAATCAAAGAATTGATACATTAATGCATAATACTAAAGAGAGATGGGTTACGCTGAAAAAGCCCTTGCCGGTATTTTTAGTGTACTTTACAGCTTGGGTAGATATGAAGGGGTTGCTTAATTTCAGAAAAGATATTTATAAGCACGATGAAAAAATGACCAGTAAATTATTTAATAAATAATTATTTGAACAATGCAGATAATAGAAGTGATAGACCAACAGGATTGTAGAGATTTTTTAGAAGTAAACGCATTAATCAATGCGCATAACCCCGCCTATATAAGAGCTTTAGATAATGAAGTGAATGAAGTGTTTGATCCTAAAAAAAACAAACATTACAAATATGGCGAGGCAAAACGTTGGATTGCTAAATCAGAAGCAGGTGAATTGTTAGGCCGAGTTGCTGCTTTTGTAAATAATAAGTACATAAACAAGGGCACCACCTTTGCAACAGGTGGAATGGGCTTTTTTGATAGTATAAACGATCAGGCAACTGCTAATATATTATTGGATACAGCCAAAGCATGGTTACAGGAAAAAGGAATGGAGGCAATGGACGGCCCCATAAACTTTGGCGACAGAGATAAATGGTGGGGGTTAATGATAGAAGGTTTTGACAAAGAGCCCATGTATGGTATGTCTTTTAACCCGCCTTACTATAAAGATTTATTAGAGGGTTATGGATTTCAGAATTATTACAATCAGTATTATTATCACATGAATGTAGATGATGAGCTGCCTGCTCGTTTTACCGAACGTTATGAGCGGTTTAAAAATAAGCCCGATTATTCGGCTAAGCACGTAAAATTGAGCGAACTAGAAAAATATGCCGGAGATTTTGCAACTGTTTACAATGCGGCATGGGCGCAACATGGCGAAGCAAAGGAAATTACCAAAGAACAAGTGGTAAAGCTCTTTAAAAAAATGAAACCAATTATGGATGAAAGAGTGGTTTGGTTTGCCTATTACAAAGAAGAGCCCATAGCCATGTTTATTAATATACCCGATTTAAACCAATACTTTAAACACTTTAACGGGAAATTTGGCTTATGGCAAAAACTGCATTTATTGTGGATGAAGTGGACGAGTGCTAATAAGCGATTAACCGGTATGGCATTTGGCGTAGTGCCCAAGTATCAGTCGCTGGGCATAGACAGCTATTTAATTTATGCTTGCGGATTAAATATGCGTGGTAAATCCTGGTATTACGAGTATGAAATGGGCTGGGCAGGAGATTGGAATCCTAAAATGGTTAATATATACAAAAGTTTAGGTGGGTCTCAAAGCAGACTAATGGCAACTTATCGGTATATATTTGATCATAAATATTCTTTTGAAAGACATCCTGAAATGGAATATAAATAAGTTAAATTGCAGGTCTATTTATGGATAATTTTATTGTATCGGCAAGAAAGTACAGGCCTCAGATTTTTAATACAGTGGTGGGGCAGCAGCATATTACAACTACGCTGAAAAATGCGATTAAGAACCACCAACTTGCGCATGCTTTTTTATTTTGTGGACCAAGGGGGGTGGGTAAAACCACCTGTGCAAGAATTTTAGCAAAAACAATTAATTGTACCCATCAAACACCGGAAGGAGAAGCTTGTAATGAATGTAATAGTTGTGTTTCATTTGATGCAGGCACTTCTTTGAATATTCATGAATTAGATGCGGCCAGCAACAACTCGGTAGATGATATACGTGCATTGGTAGAGCAGGTGAGGTTTGCGCCGCAAGCCGGAAAATACAAAGTGTATATTGTAGATGAGGTACACATGTTAAGTGCGTCTGCCTTCAATGCATTTTTAAAAACATTGGAAGAACCCCCAGGCTATGCTATTTTTATTTTAGCAACAACCGAAAAGCATAAAATTCTCCCAACGATATTAAGTCGTTGTCAAATTTTTGATTTCAAAAGAATTACCAACAACGATACGGTAGAGCATTTACAGGAAATTGCAGATAAAGAATCTATAAAGGCAGAAAAAGCAGCATTACAGGTAATCGCGCAAAAGAGTGAAGGCTGTATGCGTGATTCATTAAGCATCTTAGATAAAATTGTAAGTTTTACCAACGGAGAAGTAACCTATCAAAATACGTTGGAGCACTTAAATATTCTGGATGAAGATTATTTCTTTAAATTGCTCGAAGCTATGCAGCAGCAAGATATGGCGGCTGCTATGATGTTATATGATGCCATTAATAGAAAAGGGTTTGAAGGAGATTTAGTGTTGAATGGCTTTGCAGAATTCATTAGAAACTTATTGGTATGTAAAGATGCCAAATCTGCATCGTTATTGGAAGTGGTAGAAGGATTGCAGGATAAATTTATGTCTGTAGCAGCCAATACCAGTGTGTCTTATTTAGTAAGTGCACTAAATGTGTTAAATGATGCAGAGATACATTTTAAAATGGCTCGTAACAAAAGGTTACATGTGGAGTTGTGTTTAATTAAATTAAACTTTTTACAACAAGCCATACAACTTGCATCTGACAAGGGGAGTGTATCAAAAAAAAAACGGATTGATGGCCCAATAGCATATCGAACAAAAACCATTCAACCGCTTGCACCGCAAAATACAGCTGTAGCAGCATCATCAACATCATCAGCTAAATTAATCATTGAACAACCTGCGGCTGTTGTAAAGCCGGTTGCTGTTTCAACAAACCAGGCAACTTCAGTTGGTACTAGTTCTAATAGCTTGCCTCAAATAAAGCCTATTGCAACAACCGGCATAAAGAAAAGTTTGTTAGACGCGTTGCGTGAAAAAGCCGGCGCGCAGTATGATATTCAGGAAGTTAAAGAAGCCGAAGTATTGGACTTAATTAAACTGCAAGAATTTTGGGATGGGTATACCGCACAATTAGAAAAACAGTTGAAACATTCAGCTGCCGGTACGTTTAAAATAGCAGGCTTGGAAATTGAATCCGATATTCATTTTGCCGTCACGGTTTCTGCCCTTACTGCACAAAGATTTGTAGAGCATGAAAAATTAGAATTATTAGAACAGTTGCACAAAACATTTAACAATCGTGCAATTAATTTTACGGTATTAGTGGCTGCCAGTGAAAAAGAAGATGTTCCTTTACATCTTCGATTAAACAGTAAGCAAAAGTATGAACGAATTGCAGAACATTTTCCCTTGTTAAGAGAGTTGAAAGAAAAATTAAAATTAGAAATAGATTATTAAGATATGGAACAACAACAAGAAACACCCGGTACCGCAGTATTAATTAAAGCAGCCGGCCCAATAGTAGTAGCCTCAAAATGTATTGTTACCAAAGCAGATGGCACTGTTGATGTAAAAGAGAAAGTGTCTTTCTGTGGATGTGGCGCTTCAGCAAATAAGCCTTATTGTGATGGATCACACAAACAATTGATGTCTGCAGAAAATAAAACAGTTTGATGAGGAAGAAGACATTGGTCATTGGTGCATCTGAAAACACAGAGCGCTATAGTTACTTAGCCGTTCAGTTATTGCGCAGGCATGCGCATACCGTTGTTGCTATTGGCAGAAAAGCCGGTAAGGTCAGCGATGTAGATATTGTAACAGCAATGCCCGACGAAAAAGAGGTTGATACTGTTACGTTGTATGTAAATCCTGTTGCGCAAAAAGAGTATTATGATTATGTTTTATCGCTACAACCCAAGCGAATAATTTTTAATCCCGGAACAGAAAACGAAGAATTTGCAGCATTAGCAACAGCCAATGGTATAGAAGCAGTAGAAGCATGTACCTTGGTACTATTGAATACGGGGCAGTATTAAAATAATTGTATGCGTCATTTTGTTTTATTGATCTGTTTAGTGTTGATTTTATCTTGTGCAGTTGAACAAACATCAAGAAAGAATACTACAACGCTGCGAATAGCTTTCGGCTCTTGTAATGACGTAAAAAATCCAAATCTTTTATGGGATGATATTATTGCAAAAAAGCCAACAACCTGGATTTGGCTGGGCGATAACATTTATGGCAATGAAAATGATTTAACTGTATTTACTAAGCATTATGCCAAGTTATTGAGCGATACCGGTTATAATAAACTAAAGCAGGCTACATCTGTTGAAGGCATTTGGGATGATGGAGATTATGGCCCGAATAATGGTGGCAGTAACTATGTATATAGAGACAGTACTAAAAATATGTTGTTGCAATTTTTAGGCGTTGGCGCAGATGATGAAAGAAGAAAAAGGGGCGGTGTGTATTATAGCAGAACCCTACAGCAAAATAATCTTTCAGTAAAAATGATATTTTTAGATACCCGTTATTTTAGAGATTCATTAATTTATTTGAAAGATTCAATTGTGCCTAATTATGCAGGAGATATGCTGGGTATTGATCAATGGAATTGGTTGGCAGAAGAACTTAAAAACAATACTACCGATGTAACCATCATAGCATCGGGCATTCAGTTGTTGGCTACGGGGCATCGTTTTGAGAAGTGGAGTAATTTTCCTGCATCGAAACAACGCTTATTTAATTTGTTGCAAACCTACCCACCTAAAAAAATGTTTTTTATCAGTGGCGACAGGCATGTGGGGGAAATATCGGTTTTACATAAAACGGGCTTTAAAAATCCCATCATCGATATCACCAGTAGTAGTTTAACCAATCCTTGGTCTAAGGCCCGCATAGAAAATAATGAACTACGAAAAGGTCAGTTGGTATATCCGGTTAATTTTGGAATGATTATTATACACAAATCACAGCAACAAACAAATGTTACACTCTTATTAGAAGGTGATAGTGGTAAACAGTTTGAGTCATTAAATTTTTAAAAATCTCCTTTCCTTTTAATAAATATTGATATTGGTAGGTATTGCTGAATTTCTTTTAATATCTGTTTTGCCTAAACAGCAATAACCAGCGAATAGTAGGTTTTTAAGCATAAAAGCCATTGGCAAATATTGCCAATGGCTTTTATGCTTAAAAACAGTATACTTTTATTAAGTAGTTATTTCATTTTTTTTACGACTTGCTTCTTTTTCATGGGCTCTTTTCGCTAAACCATTCAATCCGTATTTCAATGCAATAGGAATTAAAGCCGGAATTAATCTGCCGATGAGTGGCAATTTAAGCGAAACTAAAAACGATAAGACAAAAATAACCGGTACTACAAAAGTGAAATACAGCCCCAAGCGAATTCGTTCGGGTGATATTTGATGCGTTAATAGATGCTTGGATGGATTGCTAACATATAGCCAGAGTACTACGTTCATAATAGCCGTGAGTACAATATTGGCCACATAAATACCATAGGGCAGGTGTAAGGCAGAATTGGAGGTATATTCACCCAATAATCCCGAACTGAAAGGTAACAATACCACAGAAAAAAGAAAAAGCAAGTTCAACCATATTAAACGAGAAGTATAATTATCTACATACCCAAAAATACGATGGTGCACCGACCAATAATAACCAACAATAAAAAAACTTATAATGAATCCCAACAGCTTTAAACCCATGTGCGCAAGCGAATGCCAAAGTAGTTCATCTGTTGCTTGTTCAATAACTGGCACCTTAAATTCTATAACTAATAACGTTATAGCTATGGCAAATACCCCATCACTAAAAAATGAAATGCGGTCTAGTTGATAATGTAGTTTCGATTTGTCGTGTTTTGCTTCTGACATAAGTATTAATTTTTAATTGTAATATCTTTTTTGTTTTTTCTCTTTTTTATATCTCTTAATTTTTTTGCCGAGGAAGTAAAATATTGATGTTTGGTGAAAAAGTTTAATTGAAGTGTTGTCCAGTCTTCATTCGAAAGTTTGTTTCTATAATTGATTTCTTTATAAAGCTTTTCACTGATTTTAAAATAATCATCTCTTCCCAAATAATCCAAATCTGCATCACATAAAACTTGTTCCATCAAATTAGTGGGTGACTGTGGAATTTTAGTGGCCATGATCATCCCATATATGGCTTCAATATCGGAAGGCAAAAAACCCCATGATGGCAAATTTTCTTTTACAAATTGGCAGCCTCTTTCTTCATGATTTTTTTCATCCCAAATGTATCCAATGTCATGAAGCCATGCTGCTGTTTTAATTAAATATAGTTGATGAGCAGAGAGTCCTTCATTTAAACCATGCAACTCACTTTTGTCCACTACATCTCTTATATGGTCTATGCTGTGATAAGTTAAATGCGCAGGCAGGTTATTTATTAAAAATTGTTCCAGTTGATGATATTTTTCTTCAATAGTCAACAATAAATCATTTTTAAAAAACAATACTTCAAACACTTGAATTGCTTTTTCTTTTCCTTTTACGTATATCGGTTCTAATTCTTTAAATGCGAAATGAGAATTGTTTTTAAGTGCTTTATAAACAGACTCAGAAACAATAATTTGACCTGATTTTGCATAAGAACACAATCTGGAAGACAAGTTTACTGCGTCACCAATTACAGTATAATTCATCTGAACTTTCGAACCAATATTACCTGAAATAACTTTACCGGTATTTAATCCAATACCAATTTCAAGTGGTAGTTGATTGTTCGACTTTCTTTTTACATTTAATTCCTCCAATTTTTGTTGCATTTCAATAGCAGTAAGTAATGCGCGCTCAACATCATCATGTGAGCCCAATGGTGCCCCGTATATTACCATTAAGGCATCTCCTATAATTTTATCGAGCGTGCCATTGTATTTGAATACCACTTCAATCATCTTGTCGAAGTATTCATTGAGTGTTTCTACCACATCCCGTGCACTCATTTTTTCACTCATAGAAGTGAAACCCCTGATATCACTAAAAAGTGTAGTTACTTCTAATTCTTGACCACCTAAATTTAAGTGTTCCTCATGTTCTAAAATCTGGTCAACAATCTGTTTCGATACATATTTTTTGAAAGTAGATTTTATTTTATCTAAGTTCGAAATATCTTCTAATGCAATAACCAATCCTATAGATCCTTTCATTTCATCCATCAATGGGGAGATAGATAAGTTCACTAATATCTCCGAATCTTTTACCAACAATTGATGATTGCTTTCTTTTAAAGTAATTGAACTGTTCTCTACTTTTTGAAGAAACTCTATGAGTGGTTGATTTTTTTCAAAAACTATTTCATAGTGATTACCAATGATTTCATCTCGGTGTAGTTGTAAGATTTCTAAAGCAGCATTGTTTACCAAATCTACTTCTCCAAATAAATTGGTAGTAATAACTCCCGTATGTATAGACTCCATTACACTGGTATTAAATCGCTGAGATTCAATTAGTGTGTCTAGTAAGGATGTATTGCTATACGCAACGCTGGCTTGAACCGCAATGGCAGAAAGCATATTTTTGTCGTTTGACGTAAATGGACTTAATCCGGTTCGTAATTCTTTATCCAATAAAACAATTGCGCCAATAACTTTCTTTTTCTCAGTTAAAGGCGCAATAATAGAATATTTTTTCCCTAGCTTTTGTAATACAAGTGCGTCTACTTCAATATCAGATTGATTGTTTCTAGAGAATTTTAGTTGACTCAAAAATCCTCTTTTTCTATTAAAGATAATAGAGTTCAACTGATCATTGTTTATATTGAAAGAAGATCGTGGTACAAATAACTCCGTAGTCTTTTCTTCAGTAAGAATAAACCCACCCGATGCATCCAGAATACTACATGACTTATTTAGAATTTCCTGTAACAGATCTTGAACATTTTCAAATTCAAGCAATGTATTGGTAATTTCTAATAGTGTTTCTAACTCCAGTTGCTTTAAAAGTAATTCGTCCTTTGGCATCTGTTAATCAGTTATAAAGATTTTACACCTTCTTCTTCATCTTGAAAAATAGTAGAGTATTTGGTGATACCCATAATATTAAATGTTTTACTTACAATAGGGGCTAAATTGCAGTAGCCGAGTTTTCCATCAACCTGTTGCAATTTTTCAATGATTTCAATTAATATAGATACACCAATACTATTTACTACTTTGGTTCCGCCCATATTCAGTAAAAATTTATTTTTACCTTCCGACATCTTTTCATAGCATACGCTCGAAATTTTTTCGCCACCTACATTGTTAAGGTATCCTTCTGTTTCAATAACAGTAATGTCATTCACTTGCTTTGTTATAATTTTGAAATCGTTCATATGTTTTTCTTTTTAATCATTGTTACAGTTGTACCATCTTCTGTAGATTCAAACTCTACTGAATCTACTAATGCTTTAATTAATTCTAAACCCCAGCCGCGTTTTCTTTCTCCACCCAGCTTGTTTTCAATTTTAGGTATCTCTACTTTCGATTTATCGAAACCAATACCCTGATCAATTACTTTAATGATCAAAGATTCATCATCAATAATAAAATGTATGAATACATTATTAGTTGATAGCGAATGCTCAAATGCATTAATACATGCTTCAATAAGCGCCATGCTTATCTCCGAAGACTGTTCCTCTGTAAGTCCCATGTGATTGCCTATCAGTTCTGCCGTATGGGTTGCTATCAACTCCATATCGGGTATCACCGGTAGTTTTAGTTCAATTGTTGGTTTATCCATTTTGATGGTTTTTAAGTGTGTGGTTCATAGGGTGATTCCTTTATATTTTAATTACATTGATTTTTTTATGACAATGATAGTAATATCATCAGGATTGTTTTTTCCACTAAGCCAGGTATCAACAGCATTAATCAGTTGGTCTTTAATTTCTGTTGCATTTTGTTCAGCAAACTGTTCAATTACTTGATGTACCCTATGATAATCGAACAGTTCGCCTGCATTGTTCGGCGCTTCTGGTAGTCCGTCTGAAATTAATACGATAACATCACCTGTATTAAATGATCTTTCTGTTTCATCAAAATACTCCTCTCTCAATCCACCCAATGGAAGTCCACTCAGCTCTATTTCTTCAACTTTCTTTTCTACTGCATTGTAGTAATATATTGGAGGCATTGCTGCAGAACTAAATGATACACTAGAATGGTTGATTTTTAAAATATTCAAGCTCATTCGCATAGTGCCCAAATCTACTTTTTTGATAACCTTATTTAGTTGCTTCAAAATGTCGTTGGGTGAATTGGAAGATATGCCATTCAAGCCCGCTTTTGCAATAGATACCATCATGCCAGAAATGATTCCATGTCCGGTTGCATCTCCACAAACAACAAATAATTCACCATGTTGCTGCTCAAAAAAATCATAGTAATCACCCCCAATTTCAGTAGATGATCGTAATAGTGTTGCGATGTCTAAATCGGCTCTTTTGGGTAATGTTTTGGGCAGCATACTTTGTTGAAAATCTTTTGCAGCTTTCAATTCATCTGACCTCCTTTCGTTTTCGGCTTTATCCAATGATCTCTTAGATTGATATTTACCAAACAAATAAATCCCGTATCCTAAGATGATTAAGTATATTAAATACGCCCACCATGTTCTGTACCAGGGGGGTAATATAGTAAACTGCATAGTGGCTTCCTTACTAACCTGTAAGCTTTCATCTATTGCCCTCACATGCAAAGTGTATTTACCCTCTCTAAGATTGGTGTATTCTTTTTTTGAATCTGTAGTATAGGTACCCCAACCATTATCTTGTCCCTCTAACCAGTAACTGAATTGTATTTTATTTTCATTGCCAAATACAGGATAAGATACTTCAAAACTGAGTTGGTTTTTACTAAACGGAATGTTTTGATTATTAAGGGCAATAGCAGAATCCCTAAAATATACTGCCGAAATTAATGCACTATAAACGGTCGACTTCTTTTTTATTGCAGCAGAAGGTACATATCTGAATAGTTTATCATCTTGTGAGCCTATCCATACAATTTCATTATCGTCTTTTCCTTCTGCATAAAATCCGTTTGATAGTTCCGACATGTTTACTTTTTCAAATGGATATTGTGTAACTAAAGGAGGTTGAGTTGATGCAATTTGTACTTTAAATAATCCTTTTAATGTTTTCACCCAATTATACCCCGATTCGGCATTGTAGGTTATAGAAAATAAACTTTTTTTAACTAAACTATCTAAACTCCATCCTGTATATTTTAATTGAAATTGTTTACTGTCAATCGTATAAATGTGAAAACTCGAATCAATTGCATGATATTGATTGGTTCCTGTTTGAAAAAATCTGAATAAATTTGACTTGCCAAATTTCTTATTTGCCATTAGTGGATGAAATGTTCCGATTCCACTAGTATTATATTGATAAGCCATTGGTCCTTCAATCGTATTGAGCAATAACACTCCGGGTTCCGACTCCACAAAATTGGAAATGAATGTTTTAATGTTGTTGGATAATATTATTTCTTTCCATTGGTTGTTTTGATATGTATGAAGTGTTAATCCTTTTGCTGATGAAAAAAGCAGCGTACTATTTAATAAGCTTTGTCGAGATGCACTGGTGTAGTATTGTGTTTTTATAATACTTGTTTTTGCATTTTTTGAACTTTTAATATTATAATTATTGGTAGTAATAAGCTGATCATTAAATTTAGTTAAATCGTTTCCAGCTTCATTAACTCCTTGTGGGTTAAAATGAATTGATCCAAAGCTGTTTTTGGGTGGAACCAACTCAAACAAATCATTACTAGTCTTAACATATAGTCGACCATTTAATCTGGTTATGCCACCTACAGCGCCATTTAAGCCATTGGTAGTGGTATAATAGGTAAGAGATGGATCAGTTGTAATGGCTGATGCGCCTCTTCCGCTCACCCATATATCATTGTTTCTATCTTGAAATATTTCGGTTACATAATTAGATTCTAAACCTACTTCAGTGTTGATGATTTTTATTAAATTCAGATTTTGATCTAAAATAAGCAGTCCAAATTTTGTAGTGCCTACCGGAATATATCCGTTCTGTAAAACGGTGTTACTAATATATACTTCTCCTTTTATGATAAGTTCATCAAGTTGTGGGGTTCCCGTCTTCTTAAATGTGCCATCTTTTTGCAATAGCCAAAATCCGATATTTCTGGAAGCTAATAATATACTCCCATTATTAAGCTGGTACATTGCTTCCACCCTGTTCTTAGCTAAAAATTCTGATCCTTTTATCATCACAAATTCATCTCCAATTAGCTCCTTCAAACCAACACCCCATTGCCTAATAAATATTCTGTTTCCGGCTTTATGCATAATATGAACATCCGGATTAAAATGCCAAACTTTTAGGCATTTATTGTTGAAGTATTTATAAATAACACTGTCTGCCTGAAAAAATACCGTATCATTTTTTATAGCTAATTGCCATACCCTGCTGGTTACTTTGTCTTTTGCAGGAAGCGAATTGGATAGTGAAACATATTCATATTGATCGGCTACATTTTTTTGTAAATATCCAAAGTTAAAATCTGAAGCAACATATAACTTGCCCTTCTTATCTATCGCTATCTTTCTAGCTTCTGAGTAATATGGAACTCCTTTTAGTTTTAACTGCTTCACTCTTTTTCCATCATATAATGCTATGCCGTTTATATGGTTGCCAACCATAATAATACCATTGGTATCCTGTGCTATCGTCCAGTTTGCACCTCTGCCGTTTAAGAAGTCTCTAGAATATTTACTGATAAAGTAATTGCCTTCCTCCATTGGATTTACTTGACCTAACACGACAATCGAAAACAGTAAAGCTGCTGTTGCTAATGTTATACGCATAATTCGATATTGAATAGAGTTGAATAAATTATTTTTTCTTAATAACAATAATGGTTATGTCATCTGGATTATTTTCACCACTTAGCCACGTATCAACCGCATTAATTAGTTCATCTTTAATTGTTGCAGCATCTTTTGATCCATGTTGTTCAATCAATTGATGCACGCGTGTATAATCAAAAAGTTCACTCATTTTATTAGGCGCTTCCGGTAATCCATCAGACAGCAAAACAAATGCATCACCTCGCTCAAATGGTCTTTCTTCTAATTCAAACAGTTCATTTTTTAATCCACCTAGTGGTAATCCACTTATTTGAATTTCTTCTACTTGTCCACTTGCTGCTACATATCTATATATTGGTGGCATGGCAGCAGAACTCATCGTTACTTGGTTGTTATTAATTTGTAGCATGTTTAAGCTCATTCGCATGGTGCCCAAATCAACTCGTTTAATCACACTATTTAATTTGTTTAATATCTCATTTGGTAGTGCTGAACTAATGCCATTCAAACCAGCTTTGGCAATAGATACCATCATTCCAGAAATGATGCCATGTCCGGTTGCATCACCACATACAACATATAATTCCCCATTTTTTTGTTCAAAAAAGTCGTAATAGTCCCCGCCAATTTCTGTAGAAGATCTCAGAAACGTTGCAATATCTAAATCGTTTCTAGCAGGTAAAGTTTTGGGTAGCATACTTTGCTGAAAATCTCTGGCAGCTTGCAATTCACTATTTTTTCTTTCATCATCCATCTTTTTCTTTTGCTGCGTTTCCCGATACTTTACAAAAAGCTTAATGAGGTAACCAAGTGTAATTAAATATATCAAATATGCCCACCACGAAAACCAGGGTGCAGGGTATACTCGTATTAAAAGTGTGGCGCCTTTCTCATTCCATATGCCATCATTATTACTGGCCTTAACGAGGAATTTGTATTTGCCGGATGGAAGATTGGTGTAGGTAGCAAAATGCCTGTTGCCAGAGTAATTCCAGTCATTATCATACCCTTCCATTTTATAGGCATACTGATTAAATTCCGGGCTCTTGAAATTAAATGCAATGAATTCTAAAGAAAGTTGGTTTTCATTGTATTGAACTTCAACTTCTTCAGCTGATTCGGCAGCTTCAATATTAATGATGTTACCCTTTTTGGTTATTGATTGTATAATTACGTCTGGAGCATTTGGATTATCTTTCACGTTCTCCGGAAAAAAATAATTGGCTCCAAATAAACCACAATACGCAAGTTCTCCATTTTTACTTTTTGAAAGCGAAGACGCATTGAACTCAAAATCCTGTGCACCGTCTGTTTTATAAAACCCTTTAAAAGCCTTTGTTTTTGGATTATACCTGATGATGCCAAAATTACTTGAACTCCATACCATTCCATTTTTATCGATGGTTACATCATATAAATATTGATTAGGAATTCCATCTTTTAGATTTAATATTTTGTATTTTTTAGCTTTTAAGTCAAGCTCCATTAGCCCATAACCAAATGTGGGGATATATACATATTGATCCGCTAAAACATCTGCATAAGCCATGATTAAAAATTGCACCGGATTTAGCTCTATCCAAGGTGTTAGATTGGTGAGTGCTCCCGTTTGTTCATTCCATTTCCAGAAATGCTTGTTAGTGAGTATATAGGTTTTGCCGGGTCCTTTATTGATGATGTATTTTATCCTGGAATTTACTTTTAATAATGGGGTATAGGCCTTCATTTTTAACGCCCCAGTTTTATCTGCTATCAAAATAGCGGTATCTCCACCCGCGATTAAATCTCCGGATGATGTTAAATAAAAAAATGTCTGATTAAGCTGGGATGCAAGCTTACCCGCTTTATATGCTTTAGTTAAATTGGAGACTTCTTTAAATGAACCGGCATCCTTATCTTTTCTGTAAAGAATTCTACTTAATCTAGAGTATCCAATTGCGTAAATAGCGCCAATATTGTCTTCGCCAAACACCCATCTTCTTGTTTCAAGTGATTTTGAATCATTCAAATATCTGGTGGATGTTCTGTTCTTCCTATTGATCATGGTAATTCCTGCACCCGCTTCCGCTCCACCTACCCATAAATTATTATCTGAATCAATTAAACTTCCCCATGTTACTGAAAATCCTAATGGCATATCTGCCGGATCTTTAGCCCGCAGGTAATTCATTTTTTTTAGATTGGGGTCATATTTAAGCATTCCAGAGGAGGATGTTCCCAACCATATATTGTCTTCCTTATCTTCAATGATGTTATAATACAATTCGCTTTTAATACCAGCATTTGGTGCTGTTTTTTCATTAATGTGCAGGAATGTGCCGGTAGTTAAGTCCATCAATTCCACCCCTAATCCATCAATACCCAACCATAATTTCTTTTTGTCCTTCGATAAACAAATAGACCTTACTTGCCCCGCTGAGATTGATTTTGGATCGTTATTGTGCGTATAAGTTGTACTTTCTCCAGTCTTAATATTGAGTTGTACCAGCCCTTTTGTACAGCCAATGATATATTCATTTGGATGTATTTTTACTGCCTGAAAATAAAACACTTGCTTGTCTGGATCCGCACTCTTAAAAAATCGTTTCGTAAATTTTTGGCTGCGTTGATCAAAAAAAGCAATTCCATTACCTGTAGTTATTAATAGCGTATGATCATCTATCGGCAAAACAGAAACAAAGGAATTATCCTGCCACTTTTGATTTCTATCTAATGCATCAGTAAACCAATATCTGTTGAATTTTCCGGTTTTAAGATCCATTACGATTAAACCGGTTGAAAAAGTAGTTGCATATAATAACTGACGCGTAGTATCTATATAAAAGTTCAACACAATACCCAGTGTTGCTAACTGAACATTGGGAAATTGCTTCCTGTAAGCCTCTGCATAGCCCGGGTCATAGTTTTTCCATTGATCTTTTTTACGGTCATACATAGAAATAGCACCCATATTGGTGCCGGTCCAAATATTTCCTCTGTGATCTTCATGAGCAGCCGTTCTCCAACCGATGCTAATAGTGGTAGTATCGGTAGTAATTGGCTCATATTTTTTCACACTATACCCATCATACCGGTTCATACCCCCTTGGGTTCCGGCCCATATATATCCAAGATGATCTTGCATAACACTATATGCAGAACTTTGGGATAATCCCTGCGCAATACTGATACTTTGGAACTTGAAATCTGACGGAATTTGACTGAAAGTGGCTATACTTTTAAGGAATAAAAGTAACAGAACGGCAAACCGCATAGAAGCTTAGTTTAGGTATTGGATTAGCTTTAAAATTATTGGATATCACAACTTTACAGTCAATTCCAACCTGTAACAAAGTCCAGATTTGCTTGTTATTTGTCCATTTTTAGCACTTTTTATGTCTTTTTGTACAAGCTATAGTAAAAATTGCTTTTATCCTCCCCAACCTGCTCTATCTAAGCTTCGGTATTGTATGGCTTCTGCTACATGCTCTGCCTGAATATCTTCACTTGCGGCTAAATCGGCTATTGTGCGGCTCACTTTTAATATTCTATCATAAGCGCGGGCGCTTAAGTTTAATCGTTCCATGGCTTTTTTTAACAGGCTTTCTGAAATTTTATTCAATACACAAACAGTGCGTAGTGTACCGGCCCCCATTTGGGCATTGGCATAAACCCCTTCCATTCCATTGAAACGGTTTGACTGAATTTCACGTGCTTTAATAACTCTTTGTCTGATATCGGCAGATGTTTCGCCCAGCTGCTCCTGGTGGTTGGTTAGGGCAGAAAATGACACAGGGGTAACTTCTACATGTAAATCGATTCGATCTAATAGTGGCCCAGATACCTTATTCAAATATTTTTGAACGATGCCCGAGCCGCAAGTACAATCTTTTTCGGGATGGTTGTAAAACCCACAAGGACAGGGATTCATAGATGCCAATAACATAAAATTAGCCGGAAAATCAAGCGCCATTTTAGTCCTGGAGATACTCACTTTTCGCTCCTCCATGGGTTGGCGCATTACTTCTAAAACAGTTCGTTTAAATTCGGGCAGCTCATCTAAAAACAATACGCCGTTGTGCGCTAAGGAGATTTCGCCGGGTTGCGGATTACTTCCACCGCCCACCAACGCCATGTCTGATATTGTATGATGGGGAGATCTGAATGGTCTTTTGTTAATTAAAGCGCTTCCCGTTGGCAACTTACCCGCTACGCTATGAATTTTGGTAGTTTCTAAAGCTTCTTGTAACGATAAAGGCGGCAGTATAGTTGGCATGCGTTTGGCCAACATAGTTTTTCCTGCACCGGGCGGACCAATTAATATAGCATTATGCCCGCCTGCGGCGGCAATTTCTAACGCACGTTTTATATTTTCTTGCCCTTTTACATCCGTAAAGTCAAAACCATATTGATCTTGTGTATTAAAAAAATCATCCCTGGTATTCACTACTTCCGGTTGCAGTGTTTGTTCATTTTCAAAAAAATCAACTACTTGATTGATGTGATCTACCCCATACACATTCAACTGATTCACCATTGCAGCTTCCCGCACATTTGGTTTTGGAACAATCAACCCTTTGAAGCCTTCCTTACGGGCTTGAATAGCAATAGGCAAAGCCCCTTTGATTGGTTGCACCGATCCGTCGAGCCCCAGTTCACCCATAATTACATAGTGCGAAAGTTCTTCCGGATTAGCTAATTGTTCACTTGCAGCCAATACGCCAATGGCAATCGGTAAATCAAATGATGATCCCGTTTTTCTAATATCTGCAGGTGCAAGGTTTACTACTACTTTAGTTCGTGGCATATGAAAGCCATTGGTTTTAATAGCACTTTCCGTTCTTTGTAAACTTTCTCTCACTGCAATATCAGGTAGCCCTACAATTGCATAACCTTGTCCCATACTAACATTTACCTCAATAGTAATAGTAATTGCTTCCACGCCATACACAGCGCTGCCAAATGTTTTAACCAACATAAATTGTTCAATAATTAGCCAAAAGACGCAGATAAAAAAAACTAAATGCAGTAAATTAATCAACCTCTCCTGGTAGTGAATAAATAGAGAGGTTACAAACAGTATGAAGATAAATTAAAAAATCAACAATAAAAAGTAAAAATTCAAAAGCATAATCAACAATTCTCCAATAAATCTACCACCCCTTCTCGCTTCAATATCAAATAACCCAACCGATCATTACTAATGCCTTCTTTTAATTGATAGCTGAATGATAATTGATCGTTTACTACACTGGTTTCAAAATAGTGGAATTGTATGTTGCTGTGCTTTTTTAATGGTTCACCAATTTCGTATAAGTGTGTAGATAAAATAAACAGTGCATTATTCATTTTGCGTAGCCCCTCAATTACGGTGGTACTGCATTTTACCGCATCTTGTTGGTTGGTGCCTTTAAATAATTCATCTATAAGTATCAACCATTTTTTACCATCACTAATTCGGTTAATGGTGTTTTTTATTCTTTGTACTTCATTAAAGAAAAAACTTTCGCCTTTGGCTATATTGTCCATCACCTGTATGTTACTGAGTAGTCCATCAAAATAACTCAGCCGCATATTTTTTGCAGGCACTCCCATCCCAATATGTGCCAGGTATACTGCGATGCCCGTTGCTTTTATGAAAGTACTTTTGCCTGCCATGTTAGCTCCGGTAAGAAATAAAAAATTTTCTTTTTCTTGTAATCTTATGGAATAATCTACCGGATGCGAAAGTAGAAAATGAAACAATCCTTTTATTTCCACAAATGGCTGCGCCTGATCAACCATTTCAGGAAAACAAAAACCATATTTTTTTCCTGCTTTGGCCAAACTCATGTATGCATCTAGTTGATGATAAATATGCATTAATTCCAATGCCGATTGTTTAAATCGATGCCTTATAAAGTTGCCGAAGGTCAGCACTTCAATAGCTGTTAGATCATTTTTATTTTTTAGTATCATCTCCTGAATGACAGGCTTATCTAACAAAAAGATTAACTGCTTTGCAGTTTTCTTGAGTTGAATATGTTGGTTGTTCGTTGAAATATTTTCAGCAATTATTTGCATTCCTTTCACAAAATCAAGTGTGTGTTGCACAGAGAATAGGGTAAAAGAATAATCATCTTTATGCCAAAATTTATACCACCTACTATTAACATATTCAGGTGTAGAAGGATATTGTTCAACTGCTGTTTCATAATATTTTTCTAATACCATGATAGTGCCATTAGTAGGACTAACTGGCCATTTTGCTTCTATCGACAATAAGTGCTGAATAGTTTGTTGTGTATCTGCAATTGCCTCAACAGTAGGGAGAGGATTACTTAATAAATAACGCAAGTATTCTCTGCCACCATTGGTTTGCGTAAAATTTAACTGATGGAATATGGATTGATCTTCTTCTACATGAAAAATAGAAAGATCGTTTTGGGTGATTTTATCTACTTGCATTTTTTTGGGTTAATCTCGGTTAAAAGAAAGTCGTTCTCCCCATTGTGATTCATCAAACTGCCCTTTTCCATATACCGGATGCCCATTTACAAAAGTATAGTCTATTGTGGCAGGAACGGTGAACCCTTCTAAAGGGCTCCAGCCGCATTTGTACAATATGTTTTCTTTACTGATGGTGTTGGGTTGATTCATATCTACCATCACTAAGTCGGCAAAATAGCCTTCTCTAATATATCCCCTGTCTTTTATTTGAAAACATTCGGCTACAGAGTGACTCATTTTTTGTACTACTTTCTCTAAACTAATTTTCCCTTCTTGTACATAGTGTAACATCAGTTGTAGAGCATGCTGCACCAAGGGTAAGCCGGCATGTGCATGTTCATAGTCTTCCTGTTTTTCTTCCCAGGTATGCGGCGCATGGTCTGTAGCTATAATGTCTAATCGGTCGTCCAGTAACGCTTTCCATAATGCTTCTTTATTATAGGCTGCTTTAATTGCAGGGTTACACTTTATTTGGTTGCCTAATCGCCCATAATCATCTGCTGTAAAATGTAAATGATGTACACAAACTTCTGCCGTAATTTGTTTATCCCCCAACGGAATCATATTGGTAAACAATTGCAATTCTTTCTCGGTAGAAATATGAAGAATATGCAATCGGCTTCCATTTCTTTTAGCATATTGTATGGCTTTAAAAGAAGATTCAAAACAAACTTCTTCGTCGCGAATAATCGGATGATCCGAAGGCGCTAACCGCTGTTTGGTGTTTTTAAGCTGATGAAATTTTTCTGTAAACAACGGCTCATCTTCACAATGGGTGGCTATTAACATCTCGGAACCGCCAAACACTCTTTCTAAAACCAATGGACTATTTACCAATAAATTGCCGGTAGAGGAACCCATAAAAATCTTTAACCCGCAAATAGCATGTTTAAATTTATTGGCTTGCAGAATATCCTCTAAATTATCGTTCGACGTACCCATAAAAAACGAATAATTGGCTAATGAACACTCTTTTGCCCGTGCATATTTCTGTTCTAACAAATCCAAGGTAAACGCTGGAGGCTTAGTATTGGGCATCTCCATAAATGAAGTGGTGCCACCTGCTACTGCTGCCCTCGCTTCAGAATAAATAGTGGCTTTATGTGTTAACCCGGGCTCTCTAAAATGAACTTGATCATCTATAACGCCGGGCAATAACAGCTTATCGGTGCCAATAAAATCTTCCGATTTAGCTTTTATGTCAATACTCCCACCTATTTTCTCAATTCTTCCATTTTTAATGAGAATATCTCCATAAATCCTTTGTCCTTCATTAACAATGCACGTATCTTTAATTATTATATTATGTTGCATAAACGTATTATTTAAAATCCAAAACTTATCTGTGATGCAATTTATTAAATCCTTTTGCTTAACCTTTATTTTTTTAAGTCCTTTCCTGATATCGGCTCAAACTACATTCATCCCAATGGGCATGAAAGATTATAATTTGATTGAAAGACTGGAAGTTAAAAGTCAGCGTCCGGAACTAAATTTCAGCCATATTAAGCCTTTAAATAGGCGGATGTTTACGCAACAAGTGGAGCAAATAGACAGTTTAATAAAGAAAGATGCTGATTTTGCGGAAAGATTTAGTAAGGTAGATCAATACAATATCGATCGGTTTCTTACCAATAATGCCGAATGGGCTTCCAATTCAAAATCTAAGCAACCTCAAAATATTTTTCATCACTTCTTTAGTACTAAAAGCAATTTCGTAGAAGTGCATAATAAAGAGGTGTATTTTCAGTTGAGTCCTTTAATGACTTTAGAATACGGTAATGAAGACGGATATAATAAAATGGTGTATCACAGCGCCCGAGGAATCAGTGTTCGTGCAAGACTTGCAGATAAAGTAGGGTTCGATTTATATTTCACCGACAATCAGGAACGCGCTCCACGGTACGTGCAATCATGGGTGGGGCAACATTTAGCTATTCCGGGTGCGGGTTATTTTAAACCATTGGGGGTAGTAGAAGGGTACGATTATACCGAAGTTAGGGGATCTGTTAACTGGAAGGTTACTAAAATGATTGATATGCAATTTGGGTACGATCGCAACTTTATTGGCAATGGGTTACGCAGTACTTTTTTAAGTGATTTTAGTAATCCGGGATTATTTTTTAAAATTAATACGAGATTCTGGAAGCTCAATTACGAGAACCTTTTCATGGAACTTACTGCCACCAATCCCTATATACCTAATGGAGGAAAGTTAATGCCTAAAAAGTATTTTAGAATGAATCACATCAGTGTAAATGCTTTCAAATGGCTGAATCTGGGCATTTTTGATGCAGTAATGTTTGGTAGAGCCGATCATTTTGATTTTATGTACCTCAATCCAATTCTTTTCTTAATGCCGGGTCAGCAGCAATTAGGCAGTCCAGATAATAATATGCTTGGCGTTGATTTTAAGGCTAATCTGGCTAAAAAAATACAGTTATACGGACAGTTAAACTTCGATGAATTTTATACCAAAGAATTATTTTCCAGCAAAAAAGCATGGACCAGCAAATACGCGTATCAATTGGGTTTAAAATACATAGATGTATTGGGTATTAAGAATGTAGATCTTCAGTTAGAGAGTAACCGTGTTCGTCCATTTACTTATTCCCATTTAGATAGTGTAAGCAGTTGGACGCACTACAATCAACCATTGGCACATCCTTTAGGATCTAACTTTCAAGAGTATATCGCTGTGTTAAAAGCGCAACCATTAAAACGATTGTACCTCGATGCTAAAGTGATGTATTATAAGCAGGGATTAGATTCTGTGGGCTTAAATATGGGAGGCAATCCATTAAATTTATACACTACCCGTCCGAGAGATAATAACTGGATGGTGGGTAGTGGTAATGAGGCTACTTGTCTTCAAATCATGTTAAATGCATCGTATGAGTTTGCCGAAAATTTCTTTTTAGATGTATCATTCAATAGAAGAAGTTATAAAACACAATTAACAGGCGTAACACCCGATGCTACGGTTATTTCAACCGCCCTTCGTTGGAATATGGCTAAAAGAGCATTCATGTTTTAATCTTCTAAATGTATAGAAAATACAATCATTCTGGATTGCAATTTATCAAATACGTTGGAATATTTTAAAGCAGGATCTATTTTATGTATATCTGAAAGCCCGTAACTGATTTTAATTTCAGGTGAAATGGTTACAAATGGCAGGTACAAATTAATACCAATACCTGCTTCTAAACCTACATCGTATTTTTTAATTTTAATAATGTCTTCTGCGTTCCTAGAAGTTGCACTATTTGAAAGATCTATATCGAATTTTACACCACCTAGCAGGTATGCTCTGAAATTATCTATTCTGTCTGAATTAAATTTAATTTGCAATGGAAAGCTCATCATGGTAGAGGGGAGCACTTGTAACTGTTCTATGTTTTCGCCCGGCAATCTTTTATCGCCAAGAACATAATTAATGGCTTTCCCACCACCAATCATTAGTTGAGGATTAAATCTTGCCTGAAAATGATCCGTCATTCTGGCTGTTGCCAATAAGCCCATCGTTATACCGCCACTGGGTTTGGGGTAGGCCGATAGAATGCTGTCGTTCAAGAAATTGGGAGAACGGTTAAGTTGTAAATACGAACTGTTGTATCCCAGCGTAATGCCAAAATAATACAATTGATTTTCTGAGTGCATACGATATTGTGGACGTAATTGGGCAGGAGATTGCATAGAAATCCCGATGCAACAAAAAGTCAACAAGATTATTTGCTTCCGCAATAAATGGTGCATATTCCGAAACTGAGTTTTTTTAAATACGGTTGCGTAAAACTTGCTTCATTCATAATATTTAAAAATGATTTCCCTTCCGGAAAAGCCTGAACACTATCGTTCAGATATTGGTATGCATGCTTGTCTTTAGAAAATAATTTGCCGATGGCAGGGGTTATGCCATTCATGTACAATTGGTAGAACTGTTTAATTACGGGCATGGTTGGTTTAGAAAATTCAAGTACTACCAGTTTGCCACCAGGCTTTAGTACTCTGTACATTTCTTTCATGCCTTTTTCGAGCTGCTGAAAATTTCGTACACCAAATGCAACAGTAATAGCCTCAAAACTATTATCTGTAAAAGGCAGTGCTGCGCTATCGGCATTTTGTAGTGTAATAAATGAATCTAACTTTTTTTCAACCAATTTTTTTCTGCCAATGGCCAACATTCCATCCGAAATATCTATTCCAATAATTTTTTCCGGATGAATAATTTGATGGGTAAGTATTGCTACATCTGCAGTGCCGGTAGCTACATCTAGTATGTTTTTTGGTTGAATGGCCTTCAACTCATTAATTGCTTTTTTGCGCCAGCTGATATCGATACCCGCACTTAAAAAACGGTTTAAAAAATCATATTTAAACGCAATGCGATTAAACATTTCTGCCACCTGATCTTTTTTAGTCAGCTCACTTTCTTTAAAAGGCACTATTTCGTCGTGTGCAAATTTTGCCATCGGGCAAAGATATTCTTTTTATGGCCTTTTTGAAGCATATGCGGCTGTAAAATCCCTTATGATAGGTTAATATTTAGTAAAAATTTATAATAGCCTTATCTTCGTATGGAGTGAAAGCAAGAATTTACAAATCTACAGGCAGCTGGTACATGGCTAAAGGTACCGATGGAAGGGTTTACAATGCCCGTGCTAAAGGAGCATTTAAGATAGAAGGGATTACCTCTACCAATCCTATAGCAGTAGGCGATTATGTAGCAATGAACATCGAAACCGTTCAGGAAGAATCGGCTATAATTCAGGAAATTCATGACCGACGAAATTATGTGGCCAGAACATCGCCGCACAATAAGCACCAGCATCATATTATTGCCTCTAATCTAGATCAAAGTATGTTGTTTGCAACGCTTAAATCGCCCAAAACATCGCAAGGATTTATTGATCGATTTTTGGTGTCTTGCGAATCGCACCATATTCCAGCTATTATTATATTTAACAAGGCCGATTTATATGGCAAAAAGGAAATGGAAAAGTTTCAGGAACTCTATGAAATGTACACCGCCATTGGGTACAAGGTAGTGTTGACCAGTGTGGAGCAAGAAAAGGGGTTAGTAGAAGTTAGGGAACTGTTACAACATAAAACCACTTTACTAAGTGGACATAGTGGGGTAGGTAAATCAACCCTAATCAATAAATTGTTTCCACAGTTTAACTTAAAAACGCAGGAAGTAAGTGATTGGAGTGGAAAAGGTTTGCATACTACTACTTTTGCTGAAATGTTCGACTTAAATGAAGAGAGTCAGGTAATAGATACGCCCGGCGTGCGCGAATTTGGTTTAGTAGATATCACCAGGCAAGAATTATCACACTATTTTCCCGAAATGTTGGCATTATTAACTGAGTGTCAGTTTAACAACTGTATGCATACCAATGAGCCCGGATGTGCTGTTAAAGCAGAGGTAGGCATTGGAACTGTTTCGGAAGACCGCTATGTAAGTTATCTGACTATTTTGGATACGATGGAAGATAAAAAATATTAACAAGGCTAAAAACCCTTTTTCAGCTTATACCTGGGTTGTTTGATTTTTTTACCATTCCCAGAAACAATTTTTTCGGCCCCTACATTTTTGCCATTGCTTTTGCAGCCTTCTTTTCTTTTAAAAACATTTTTTACAAAGCCACAAGAAGTCAGTGTAAAAGCAAGTAGAAAAAGGAAAATAATTTTTTTGTTCATATTAAATTAATGATAGATGGACATGATTAATTATAACGTATACTAAACCAATTTATTTCAAAAACGTATGATTATAATCACTGAACCAACTAGCATATTTTACATAGTTATTAGCAATCCGATCAATTTCTCCATGAATCATATCCGGTGAAACATCTTTCACTTTTTTAGCGGGTATGCCTGCATAAATACTGCCAGCTTCTACTATAGTGCCCTCTAAAACAACTGCGCCTGCTGCAATGATGGAATTAGAATGAATCACACATCGATCCATAACAATAGCACCCATGCCAATCAGCACATCATCATGCACAGTACAGCCGTGCACCATGGCGTTGTGGCCAATAGAAACCCTGTTGCCAATTTCCGTAGGATTTTTTTGGTAAGTGCAATGAATAATAGCTCCGTCCTGAATGTTTACTTTGTCCCCAATTTTTATATAATGAACATCTCCTCTAACTACTGCATTAAACCAAATACTGCATTCATCACCCATCGTTACATCACCTACAATGGTAGCGTTGGGAGCAATAAAACATTCCGCACCAAAATGGGGGTGTTTGCCTAAAACAGGTAGAATAACAGCCATAAAAATTCAAAATTAAAAATTCAAAAAACCAACAACTATCTTAACGAAATTAAATAGATAAAAGAACAAAGCCAAAAGTAAAAAACTGCACTAAAGGATAAAGCCAGCTATACATTTTAATGATTTATTGATCAAATGCGGCATTAATTGCTGTACTTCATTTAAGTTTGAGGTATGAACAACAGGCAATTATTTCTTTCACATGTTGCGCAAACTTCTCCTAAGCCAATCGGAATAGAAATGGTTCGGGCAGAGGGCATATATTTATGGGACACATCTGGCAAAAAATACATAGATGCCATTGCTGGATTTAGTGTTTGTAATATTGGTCATGGAAATATGCATGTTGTAAAAGCTGTGCAAGAGCAAGCTGCAGCTTATATGCATGTAATTGTTTATGGCGAATTCATAGAATCGCCACAGGTTTCATATGCCTCTTTATTGGTGAATCATTTGCCCGAATCACTCAATTGCGTATATTTTACGAATAGTGGCTCCGAAGCAACAGAGGGCGCTATGAAATTGGCAAAAAGAGTAACCAATCGTACCAAAATTATTGCATGCAAAAATGCTTATCATGGAAGTACGCAGGGATCTTTGAGTGTGATGGGTGATGAGTATTGGAGAAATGCTTTTAGGCCTTTACTCCCCGACGTACATCATGTAAATTTTGGAAGTAGTGAATTAATAGCCGCAATTGATGCGCACACGGCATGTGTAATAATTGAAACGGTACAGGCAGAAAGTGGAATAAACCCTCCCGATAAAAAATGGCTTCAATTGCTGCGAAAAAAATGTTCAGCGCTGGGAGTATTATTAATATTTGATGAAATACAGGCAGGCTTTGGAAGAACAGGAACACTATGGGCTTTTGAACAATTTGAAGTGGTTCCGGATATATTATTACTCGGTAAGGCCTTAGGCGGAGGAATGCCCTTGGGTGCTTTTATAGCCAGCACTGAACTGATGCATGCTTTAACGCACAATCCTGTATTAGGTCACATCACTACATTTGGTGGGCATCCGGTTTCCTGTGCTGCCGGAAAAGCTGCAATGGAAGTGTTACTTCAAGAAAACCATATCAACCAAGTAAAACAAAAGGAACAACAACTGTTGCAATTATTAAAACATCCTGCAATTAAAACAATTAATCATCATGGATTGTGGATGTCGCTGCAATTTGAAACAGCCGAAAAAGCGCAAGCAATAGTACATCAATGTGTATTGAATGGTGTGGTAACCGATTGGTTTTTATTTGCGCCTGATAGATTAAGAATCGCTCCACCGCTTACTATTACTCCAACTGAAATAGAGGAAATGTGCCACATTATCATAAAAAGTATCAATCAAATTTAAAAGACATTACATTATCCATTGTCAATTATCCATTATCCATTATCCATTGTCAATTATCAATTATCAATTATTCATCCTGCAAAACCTGCCATATAATGCCTCGTAAATCGGAATAATGTTTTTAATATCAAATAAAAGTGCTTGTTGGTAAGCGGCTTCTTTCATTTTTTCTAATTGAGTTTCATTGCTTAATAGTTCAATTGCAAAACCACTCATCGATTGTACATCGCCAATATCTGCCATAAAACCGGTTTCTCCATGAATATTGATTTCATTTAATCCGCCTGCGTTGGTACTAATTACTACCGATCTGGCAGCCATTGCTTCTAGGGCAGCTAACCCAAAACTCTCGTATTCTGAGGGTAATATAAATACATCACTTACTGCTAATATGTCTTCAATTTGTTCTTGCTTTCCTAAAAAACGAATTTCCTCTACCACCCCCAGTTCTCTGGCTAATTCTTCACAAATATGCCGCTCAGGGCCATCGCCCACCATTAATAATTTGGAGGGGATTTCTTTTTGTACCGCAGCAAAAATTTCAATCACATCGGTTACTCTTTTTACCTTTCTAAAGTTAGATGCATGCATTAAAATCTTTTCATTATTAGGAGCAATAACTTTTTTAAAAGCATCGATGGGTTTTTTATTAAAACGCGCAACATCTACAAAGTTGTAAATCACTTCAATTTCTTTTTCTATAGCAAAGGAGTGATAAGTCTCGTCACGTAAGTTATTAGAAACGGCGGTAATAGCATCACTTTGATTGATAGAAAAGGTAACTACCGGTTCATAGGTTTTGTCTTTTCCCACCAGCGTTATATCTGTTCCGTGTAATGTAGTAATAACCGGTATGTTTCTGCCGTTTTTTTGTTTCACTATTTGTTTAGCCATGTATGCTGCTGATGCATGTGGAATAGCGTAATGCACGTGCAATAAATCTAAATCGTGGTTAATAATCACATCCACCATGGTACTGGCTAATGCAACTTCATACGGTGGATAATCAAACAAAGGGTAAGTGGGCACCCGCACTTCATGATAAAATATATTGGTATTAAATACATTTAACCTTACCGGTTGCTGATAAGTGATAAAATGCACTTGATGTCCTTCATCTGCAAGCGCTTTCCCCAACTCTGTTGCCAATACACCGCTGCCTCCAAATGTGGGATAACAAACTATTCCAATACGCATAATTGTTGATTTGTGTTTCTAACATGCAAATAACAACTAATTTTTGATTAAGTTTAATAGAACTATATTGATGGTAAAACCTTGCAATTGGTTATCTTCATGTTTTAAATCAGCAATTGGTATGAGAAAAATAATCGCGTTATGGTTAATGAGTCCAGTATTTTTATTTGCGCAGTCAAGCATCGACTCGACTTATATAAAAAACATATCTGATGAAATCTTAAGAAATGGCAAAGCACACGATTTATTAAGAGTGTTAACCAAAGAAATTGGCGGTCGTTTAGCCGGATCTATTCAATTTACTAAAGCTGTTACATGGGGCGAAGCTGCATTAAAAAATGCAGGTGCTGATAAGGTTTTTCTTCAGGAATGTATGATGCCTAATTGGCAAAGAGGTGGGAAGGACAATGCAACTATTTTGCAAATCAATAAAAACAAAACAAACAGAGAATTAGATGTACTTGCATTGGGTAATTCAATGGGTACTGGCGGAAAACCCCTTGTGGCAGAAGTAATTGGGGTTGCTGATTTTGCTGATTTAGAAGCTAAGAAAGACCTGGTTAAAGGTAAAATCGTTTATTTTAATTACAAATTCAATCCTACCAATATTCATCCATTTACTTCTTATGGTCAAGTAGGACAATACCGCCGAAATGGCCCTAGTGCTGCCGCTAAATATGGAGCGGTTGGGGTAATGATTCGTTCTTTAACTGAAGCAACCGACAATAATCCGCATACCGGATCTACTGCTTATGACGATGCTTTCCCTAAAATTCCTGCTGTTGCGTTAGGCGGTTACGATGCCGATTATATGTGGGAACTTTGTAAGAAAGCTGCCGTTACAGTGTCTATCTCTACCAATGGCCATTTTTTACCCGATGCTAAAGGACACAATGTGGTGGCTGAGCTTACGGGTTCTGAGTTTCCTAATGAATATATTGCTGTTGGCGGACACCTCGATAGCTGGGATGTAAACGAAGGAGCTCATGACGATGGTGCCGGGATTGTACAAACTATAGAAGTACTCAGAACACTTAAAGCACTCGGATATAAACCTAAATATAGTTTGCGTTTTGTGTTGTTTGCCAATGAAGAAAATGGATTGAAAGGTGGACTAAAATATGCAGAGGAAGCCAAAGCAAAAAATGAAAAACATGTATTTGCTTTAGAAAGTGATGAAGGCGGATTTACTCCAAGAGGTTTTGGATTTACTATGGCGGAAAAGCAATTAGATAAAGTAAAATCCTGGTTGCCATTATTACAACCTTATGGCACAGAAACACTTAACATGGGTGGCGGTGGCGCCGACATCGGCCCGCTGAGAACCACATTTGGCACTGCTTTAGGTGGTTTAATTCCCGACGCTCAACGTTATTTCGATATTCATCATGCTCGAAGCGATGTATTCGAAAATGTAAATAAAAGAGAATTGTTATTAGGGGCCGTTAACATGGCTGCCTTGATTTATTTAATAGATAAATACGGTTTATAAAATTCAAAAATAACACATGAAATTTAAAACAATTATTTGGAGCGTTCTATTGATTTTGTTGTCGGCACTTGCCGGATATATATACTGGAAATATTATTTTGTATTTGCAGAAGGTACCAAAGCCGGACAGTTAAATACTTTTCAACAAAAAGGCTTTTTATTTAAAACTTATGAAGGAAAAATAATTCAAAGTGGCTTTAAAGCCAATGTGCAAAGCAATGAGTTTGAATTTAGTGTGATAGATAAAAAAGTAGCTGATATTTTAGAGCGAAATTCGGGACGTGAATTGAATCTACAGTACAAAAGGTATTTAGGCGTATTACCCTGGAGAGGTTTGCAATCTTATGTGGTAGACAGTGTGCTGGAAATAAGAGCTGCGGCAGGTGAATCAATTATTACGCCTAAATAGTTATTTAGCCTGTAACAAAAATATGGTCGGTATTTTATGCAGTTCCGGTAATTGATTCAGCCAATTTTTAACCGGTTGAGTAACAATACTTTCTGTTGGTCCTGTAATATCTTTTCCAACACAAATAAGGGTAGAAGGCTTACAGCATTGTAAAATATCTTTAAGTAGTTGGTTGTTTCTATAAGGGGTCTCAATAAAAATCTGGGTCATTTTTTTGCGCTCCGACTCCGCTTCCAATTCTTTGATCTTTTTCTTTTTTTCCAATGTGTCAATCGGTAAATATCCGTTGAACTGAAAACATTGTCCATTCATACCACTTGCCATTAGTGCTAATAAAATTGAACTGGGGCCCACTAATGGTTGTACCACAATTTTATTTTGCTGCGCAGTTTCTATCAATAGTTGACCCGGATCCGCAATACCCGGACAACCAGCTTCACTTACAATGCCAACATTGTTGCCCTTCAAAAGTTCTTGCAAAAAAGCTTGTTTAACCCCTTCTTCAGCCTTGTGTATAGTAAACC
>CANHJH010000005.1 GCA_947460365.1 Sphingobacteriia bacterium
AATTACCACTATGCGTGATCAGACAATGAATGCATCACTAGCCATTCAGTATAAAGGATCAAAACTTCAATTCAGTTCAATCAGTTCATTTCAGAAAAATTACAGATATTACACTCAGCCAATTGATGGTGATTTTTCTCCGCTTGATGCTATTTCAATTCAAAATAATTACGGTAAATCCTGGAATAACATTAAAGCATATACACAGGAGTTTAAAATTAATTCGCCTTCAAATCCCTCTAATAAATTGGCTTGGCTGGCTGGAGCGTATTTGTTTTATCAGGAAGCACCCGTAAAACAGGCAACTCGTTTTGGAGCAGATGCTAATTTATTGATGATTGGCGACTCTTTATTTACCCTGCTCAATACCACACAATCCAATAAAATTGGCATGGCTTTATATGGACAAATTTCTTATGCCATAAAAAATAATTTTCGTGTTACGTTAGGGTTGAGACATGATATGGAAAAGCAAAAACAATCGGTTGCGGGTTATTATCAGCATGATCCTATGCCTGATTATTATGAAAGTTATCCCGACACATCTGCATCAATTTCATTCAATGCATTTTCACCTAAATTGTCTGTCGATTATACAACTAAATCGGGCGCCGTATTTTATGCTTCTTATAATAAAGGATACAGAACAGGAGGGTTGTCTCCTTTATCCAGCGACCCATCTCAACCACCCTTAATGGGCTACAGTCCTGAATTTAGTGATAATATTGAACTTGGATATAAGCAACGATTTTTAAATAACCGTATTTATATGAACCTGGTAGCATACTACACTAAAGTAAGTAATGCACAGGTTCCAACGCTTTTATTGCCAGATGCAATTACAGTTACAAAAAACACGGGAGCATTAAACAGTAAAGGTATTGAAGCAGAAATAACCACCATACCATTTAAAGGATTAAACATTCAATACATACTTGGATTAACCGATGCCAGTTACACATCGCTGAATTTATCTCAGCAAAGTGGGGCAATTGATTTATCGGGGAAAAGACCGCTGTTTACTCCATCCTACAATTCAGCGCTAACTGTTCAGTATACCTATGCATTTCCTAAAAAAAATATAAGTGCTTATGTGAGAAGTACTATGAAAAACATGGGTAATACTTATTTCGATTTAAAAAATACGATACAACAAAATCCCTATACATTAGTAAACGCAAGTATGGGTTTGAATGTCAATAAGATTTCATTTGAAATATGGTCAAAGAATTGGTTCAATCAAAATTATATTGCGTACGCATTTGATTTTGGTGCAATACATTTGGGAAATCCAGCTCTTTTTGGAGTAACTTTAACCACTAAATTTTAGTCCTGATGAAAGCTTGTTTTACTCATGTAATTTTGTTTAAGATTTTTATATGCATATTGGTATTTAGTACTAAAATAAATGCGCAAAGTAGAGAGCGTCTTTCATTAGATAAAGGTTGGTTATTTCATCAGGGAGACATCCCATTCCCAATCATCAAAGGACATGATATTACCTATAGCACTGCTAAAGCTGGAGTGGCCACAGGTGCTGCTGCGGTAGATTATAACGATAAGCAATGGCAGCAGGTAAATCTGCCGCATGATTGGGCAATTTTTTCTGAGATAGACTCCTCTGAAAATGTATCACAAGGATACCGCAAAAGAGGGTATGGATGGTATCGACGTACCATTAAATTAGATTCATCTGATAGAGGAAAAAATATAGAAATTCAATTAGATGGTATTGCAACTAATAGTACGATTTGGGTGAATGGAACCCTAGTGCATCATAATTGGTGCGGTTATACTTCTTCATATATTGATATTACCACCTTGGCAAGATATGGCAATCAACCAAATGTGATTGCCATCAGAGTAGATGCCACTACACATGAAGGTTGGTGGTATGAAGGGGCAGGTATTTATCGGCATACTTGGCTAGTAAAACGTTCCCCTGTATTTATTGCCACAGATGGTGTATATGCTCATCCTATAAAAAAAACCATCAACTCATGGTTAGTGCCGGCAGAAGTTATGGTGCAAAATACTGGGAAAAAAAAGGAAGAAGTTGAAGTGTTGGTTGAGTTGTTTGATAAGACTGGAGTTAAGGTAGCCGATGGTAAAAACCTATTGTCTGTTTCCCCGTTCGAAAAGATATCTGTTAAAGTTGATTTAGCTGTTTTAAATCCAGCATTGTGGGATATCAATCATCCTGTTTTATATACAGTAAAATCAACCCTTATTCAAAAAAGCCAATTGGTAGATCAAGTGACTACTCATTGCGGTTTTAGGACCATTGCATTTACAAAAGATTCAGGCTTTTACCTGAACGGAAGAAATATTAAAATTCAAGGTGTTTGCAATCATCAGGATCACGCAGGAGTGGGTGTAGCAGTGCCAGATGCTTTATGGGAATTTAGAGTACGGAAATTGAAAGAGTTAGGCGCCAATGCATACCGGTGTTCACATAACCCACCTGCGGCTGAGTTTTTAAATGTTTGTGATAGCTTAGGACTTTTAGTAATGGATGAAAATAGAAATTTTAATACTTCTCCGGAATATATTGGACAACTAGAATGGATGGTAAGAAGAGATCGAAATCATCCAAGTATAATATTGTGGTCGGTATTTAACGAAGAGCCCATGCAAGGCACAGAGAGTGGTTATGAAATGGTGCGATACATGAACGCTAAAGTGAAAGCTTTGGATACCACCCGTCCGGTAACTGCTTCAATGAACGGTGGATTATTTGAACCTTACAACGTGTCAAATGCAGTGGATGTGGTTGGTTTTAATTATCAACACTGGGGTTATGATCAATTCCATAAAGAAAATCCCAATAAAATAATGACGAGCTCCGAAGATGTTTCTGCATTTCAGGTGAGGGGAGAATACACTACAGATTACAGTAAAAACATTGTGGATGCCTATGATTCAAAGGCAGCCGATTGGGGGTTAACACACAGACAAGGTTGGAAAGAAATTGCTACGAGACCATATTTAGCTGGTGGGTTTGTATGGACGGGGTTTGATTATCATGGTGAACCAACACCTTTTAAATGGCCATCAGCAGGGTCTTTTTTTGGAATTATGGATCAATGTGGATTCCCTAAAATGGCCTATTGGCTTCATCAAGCTCAGTGGAGAAAAGATATAAACGTACTTCAAATAGTGCCACATTGGAATTGGCCTGCTGATAGCATTGGGAAAAATATTAAAGTGATGGTATTAAGTAATGCAGATTCGATTAGCGTATTGCTTAATGGAAAATTTGTTGGCGGGCAAAAAGTGGATCAATATGAAATGAATACTTTTTATATACCATATAAACCTGGAAAATTGGAAGCCATTGGCTATAAAAATAAAAAACAGATCTCGGAGTTTAAAACTGAAACAACCGGCAAACCGGTTGCATTACAATTAATTGCATATAAAAATAGTATTGATAATAACGGTCAAGATGCAGTGCCTTTAACTGTTCAAGCAATTGATGAAAAAGGTCGTCCAGTTCCTACCGCTAATCTTAATGTGCAATTTGACATTAGTGATGAAGCTAATATCATTGGAGTAGGTAATGGTAATCCTAATTCACACGAATCGGACAAAGCCAATCACCGCAATTTGTTTAATGGTTTGGCACAAGTCATCATTCAAAGCAAAGAGGGAAAAACGGGACATGTGCGTTTAATGGCTAAGGCAAAAGACTTACGTAGTGCAGTAATTGAAATTAAATTAGCGGAGGTGCCGGTTATTCCCTTTGTGCCAATTATAAAGTAAATGCCACTTCATAAAATCCAAAAAAAATAGTAATCATTCCCAATTGAATTATTAAGCAAATTAAGAGGGCTATCCACCATTTAAATTATCTTCAAAACAGATAATCAGTTGCAGGTTTTTGTTGTAGCTGACCCATTAAAGTATTAAAATATCTTTGTTTAATCTTTCACGTCTCAAACTTTTAAAGGGTAATCGCTTTAAATCTTACATATTAAATAAATAAATTATTATATTATTTAATAAATTATTTAATTATTGTATAATATAAAATTAAAATAAATAATATATTATATAAATAAATAAATGTATAATATATTTTATATATTTATAGTATACCAATATACAAAGTCGTGAAAAACCCAACCTCCCTTAAGTTTTTTTGCGTGACTGCCATTTGTTTTATTTTACAAAACATTGGTTCAGCTCAATCCCCCCAATTAATTCCGAATAAAATAGCTGCTTTATCTAAAAAATATAATTATAAATTACAAAGTGTAAACGTACTGTCATCAAAAAATGAAGATGTTTATATTAAAAAAAATCGGTCTGCCAATTTCATTTCCTTCTTACCTGATACCAATAAAATGGATGAAGAAAGTGAATTATTGGTAAAAAGGAATTTAGTGAGTGGAGGTGTGATTTTGGTAAAAAAAGTAGATGATAAAAGTAAAACACGAAGTCGGTCAATTAATTCAGTTAAAGTAAAGTTCGATACAGTTCTTGCAACATTTGCTTATTTAGAAAGTATAAAAGATATATTAAAGATTAAAGATGCAACAAGGTCTTTTGAAATTGCAACCATTATAAAAGATTCATTAGGTAAAACACATGTTAAGTTAAAGCAAATTTACAAGGGGTTTAAAATTTATGGAACTGAAATAAGTGTTCATTTAAATAGTGTTGGTTTAGGAGAGCTATTCACTGGTTATTATGTTGATACTTCATCCTTGTTTAGTTGTACGCTCAAGCTTTCTCAAAAAGAAGCCCTTGCTATTGTTTTATCTGAATTGGTAAAACATAATAGTATTAAAAAGCTTACTCAACAAGAGGCGCAATTGATTAATTATCATGGACCGGTAATAGATACCTTGTTGTATAAAAGGAGCAATAGCAATATTCATACGCTGATTTATAAAATTAAAATTCGGGTTAACTTAATAAAAGAATGGGAATATTTTGTTGATGGCAATACAGGTGAAATTATTAAATCATTCAATAAAAAATGTTCGCTAGATGGGGCGTATGCTGCTTATTCCAAAGATTTAATGGATAAGTTAGTAAAAGTAAATTCTTTTAAGCAAGGCGATTACTATTATTTATTAGATGTAACTAAACCAATGTATCTCAACAAAACGCAAGGAGTCATTTCAACATTTGATGGTAATGGATCTAAAGTTAGTAATATCAACATGCATGAAATAGTTTCTTTAAATGGTATTTGGACAGATCCGAAATTGGTTTCAGCTCATAATAATGCAAGTAATGTATATGATTATTTTAAAAATGTGCATAACAGAAATTCAATTGATAATCAGGGGGGTAATATCATTTCTATTGTAAATGTAATAAGTGATGATAGTACTGAGTTAGATAATGCGTTTTATAATTATCCAGTGATTGTGTATGGAAATGGTAATCACTTTTTTAAGCCGCTGGCACGAGCATTAGATGTAGCCGCACATGAAATATCTCATGGGGTTATTAATTTTTCCGCCCAATTTGAGTATATGGGTCAGTCTGGCGCATTAAGTGAATCGTTTGCAGATATTTTTGCTTCAATGGTAGATTCAACAAATTGGACAATAGGTGAAGATATAGTTCATCCCAATTATTTCCCCTCTGGTGCATTGCGGTCTCTTGAAAATCCGCATAATGGTGGGAATGGCCCAAATGATTTTAAATGGCAGCCTAAACATATGAATGAATATGTAAACTTATTAACTACAGAAAAAGGTAATTGGGGAGGTGTTCATGTAAATAGTGGAATACCCAATCATGCGTTTTATTTGTTAGCTAATTCCTTTGTTGGGCGCATTGCATCTGCAAAAATATTTTATAGAGCATTAACCAATTATTTAACAAGTTATGCTCAATTCATTGATCTTAGATATGCTGTAATGCAAGCAGCTGAAGACTTATACGATGAAAGATATGTACAAATGGTTCAAGATGTTTTTGATAAAGTAGGAATAAAAGACTTGAATGTAAAAAATGAAACCGACATATTTTCAGTTAACCCCGGTAATGAATATCTATTGAACTATAAATATGAAAAAAGTAATCAAGGGATTTGTAAGATAAGTGCATCAGGATTAAATGTTCCAATTGTTTCAAATAAAATTCTTAATAAGCCAAGTGTAACAGATAATGGTAAGATGTTAGTTTATGTTGGTTTGGATAATAGAATTTATTCAATTAATCCAACAATAAATTCCAATCAATTAAATGCTATAGTAATTCAGCCGGATAGGTTTTGGTCTAGTGTGGCTATATCTAAAGATGGTAAAAAGTTAGCTGCAACCGGCATGTTAGATGATACCGCAATTTATGTATATGAATTTAGTAGCAAAATCTGGCAGAAGTTCAAATTATTTAATCCAGCGTATTCGCATGGTATTAATAAAACTTACCCTTTGGCTGCCGATATAATGGAATGGGACTATAATGGAGAATATCTGTATTATGATGCTTTAAATATTGCTGATAGCATGAATATTAGGTTTTGGGATATCAGCAAAATAAAAGTTTGGGATAATGCCAATCAAACATTTGCAGGGGGGAAAGAAATTGAGAAAATCAGGCAAATAAATGTACTAGATGGAGAAAATATCGGCAATCCGGTATTGGCAAAAAATTCTCCCTACATTTTAGCGTTTGATTTTTTTAATGCGAGTAATTCAGATAAGTTTTATATCCTTGGATATGACCTATTGAAAAACAGGATAGATACCATTGTAGTTAATAATACGCTTGGATATCCGACTTATAATAAATATGATAATAAACTCGCTTATGTATCAGCGAAAAATGATCATTATGCTATCTATATTTTGAATTTATCACCAAATAAAATTTCAGCTAAAAATAGGGGGCAATTAATGATTGATTCTGCTCAATGGCCAATCTTTGTTGCAAATGGTGTTCGTTCAATTGATATACCTGCTACACCGGTTATTAAATCATTAAGCGACACATTTTTTTGTGAAAATAGTTCCATTGTATTAATATCAAATAATTCAACAGGTAATCAGTGGTATAAAAATGGTATAATAAGTATTCCGGATACTTTGCAAACAATTATTGTGAAACAAAGCGGCGATTATACTGTACGGTATGTGAAAGACGAAGTAGCGAGTTTGCAAAGCAATAGTATACATGCAACATCTATACCCAAACCACGTAAGCCCCAAACACCTTATGTTGAAAGTTTACAGTTTTGCTTGCATGATTCATCAGCTGCTTTAATTGCAACAGCGCTTGATGAACATAAATTAATTTGGTATGATCCTTACCATGCAAAAGGGGTAGCTTCCAATAAAAATATCAAACCGTCTACTGACAGTTCAGGTCTCTATAATTATTTTGTAAGTCAACGTTCATTAAAATATGGCTGTGAAAGTGAAATGGAAACAATTTCAGTTAAGGTAAATGCATTACCCGCTTCGCCTAAAATAACACCCATTAATTTATGTGAAAACCAAATTGCCGATACGTTGAAAATTGAACATGATAAGTTTCATAAAATACTTTGGTATTGCAATGATAGCTTAAGGGCATGTGTAAGCCCCAATCCGCCTATTCCAAATACCAAAATACCCCAATCAACCAACTATTTAGTAGCTCAAAAAAGTGAAACAACCGGTTGCATTAGTGAAAAATCTATTTTGCCAGTTAATGTTACAGCTATCCCCAATCCTCCAATTCTTATAAAAGATAAGGAGGGGATGTTAATTTCCTCTGAAAAAAAATGGAATAAATGGTATAAAAATGGAATTGAATTACCTGATACTTCTTCGTTTTTGAAACCTGTTATTACCGGAATGTATGCGGTGAAGTCTGTGATAAATGGTTGTGCTAGTGCATCGAGTAATGAATATTTTTATGTTGTTCAACGATTTGCAACTATTTCAACTCAACAGGAGTATGTTAAGCTGGGACCTAATCCATTTGTTGATCATTTAAAAATAGATTTCTATTTAAATGGCTATCATCAACTTGATCTAGAAATGATTGAAATGGTTACTGGTACCAAGATAGAACAAAGAGTAAACCTGATTACAGGGCAATTATTGAGCTTCCCTAACTTAAAGGTCGGAATGTATATGTGTAGATTGTCAACATCTGATAAAACAATCAATTATGTTTTTAACATTATAAAAATGCAGTAGTGCTGAACGCTTCAATTTAATTGTGAAATTTTGCCGAAACATAGTTGATTGTTTAACAAAATGTAGATTTGGTATGCATAAATCATTATGTGGGTAATTTTTCACAAAATAAACTGAAGTTAAATTATATTTACAAGGCTATATTTATATTACCGATATCGTTTTTGTTATAATTTAATTATCATGTTATGTTAAATCGAAGAAAATTTATTCAAAGTTCTACTATTGTTTCCTCCGCTTTTCTTACTAAAGGATTTGCCAGAAAACCATTACAAACATTAGCATACTTAAATCAACGACCTGCTAAAAATGACCGGAAGTTTACGAGTATTGCTATAGATAACTATATTGAAAATTTGAAAAGCAGATTAAAAGACAAAGAACTTGCCTGGCTTTTTGAAAACTGTTATCCCAATACATTAGACACTACAGTAGATTTTGAAATGATTGATAATAAGCCGGACACTTATGTAATTACCGGGGATATTGATGCGATGTGGTTAAGAGACAGTACTGCTCAAATTACTCCATATATTTCCTTTGCGAAGGAAGACAGTAAGCTTGCTCAATTAATCGAAGGGGTAATAAATCGTCAAAAAAAATGTGTGCTCTTAGACCCCTATGCCAATGCTTTTTATAAAGATGAAAAGAAAATAAGTGAGTGGGAAAAAGATTATACCACCATGAAACCCGGTATTCATGAAAGAAAGTGGGAGATTGATTCTTTATGTTATCCCATTAGACTAGCTTATTTATACTGGAAAGCAACCGGAAAGAAAAATGCTTTTGATCAAACTTGGCTTACCTGTATTCAATTAACGTTAGATACATTTATAGCACAGCAACGAAAGTTAAATAAAGGCCCCTACACATTTCAACGTTCCACTTATTGGGCTACAGATGGTGTGCCATTGAGTGGCTATGGTTATCCTGTTAAGCCGGTTGGCTTAATCTGTTCAATATTCCGACCTAGTGATGATGCCACCATTTTCCCATTCTTGATACCCTCTAATTGTTTTGCAGTTGTAGCATTAAATCAGGCTGCAGAAATGATTTCAGCTATTTATCCGGGAAATCAATTAGCGCAATCATGTAAAAAATTAGCTATGGAAGTGGATCAGGCAATTAAAAAATATGGTATTGTACATCATGAAAAATTTGGAAAGGTGTATGCTTATGAAGTAAATGGTTTTGGAAGTATCAATCTAATGGATGATGCCAATGTACCAAGTTTATTATCGCTACCTTATTTAGGTTATACTAAGGCAACAGATCCTGTTTACATTAATACTAGAAAATTAATATTAAGTGATGAAAATCCATTCTATTTCAAAGGAATGGTAGGGGAAGGTATTGGAGGCCCACATGCAGGTATGGATATGATATGGCCTTTGAGCATTATTATGCGAGGGTTAACTGCAACTTCTTCAGTTGAAATTGTTCAATGTTTGCAACAGTTAAAAAGTACCCACGGGGGCACTGGATTTATGCATGAATCATTTCACAAAAATGATTCAAAAAATTTTACAAGAAAATGGTTCGCTTGGGCAAATACATTGTTTGGTGAACTAGTAATGCATGTTGATCATCATCAACAAGATTTGTTTAATAAAATGAAGTAATGAAAAAAATAATTTTAACAGTAACCTCATCAATTCTTTTAATTGCACATTTATTTGCTCAATCTAAAACAATTGAACCTGAAACGTTGGTAAATCCGTTGATGGGAACTCAATCTATATTTAGTTTGTCGAATGGTAATACATATCCTGCGATTGGTCGCCCATGGGGTATGAATTATTGGACACCACAAACAGGCTTAATGGGTGATGGTTGGGCTTATACATACACATCAGAAAAAATCAGGGGTTTTAAACAAACACATCAGCCTTCTCCATGGATTAATGATTACGGACAGTTTTCTATTATGCCTATAACCGGGAAACTTGTTTTTAATGAAAAACAAAGAGCCAGTTGGTTTAGTCACAAATCGGAAGAAGCTAAGCCTTATTATTATAAAGTTTATTTAGCTGATCATCATATTACTACCGAAATCACCACAACTGAAAGAGCTGCTCATTTTCAAATAAGTTTTCCTGAGACGGATAATTCATATGTAGTAATTGATGCATTTGATAAAGGTTCTTATATTAAAGTTATTCCTTCAGAGAATAAAATAATTGGTTATAATACCAGAAACAGTGGGAGTGTACCGGAAAATTTTAAAAATTACTTCGTTATAACTTTTGATAAACCTTTTACATTTAAACAAACTTGGAGAGACAGTGTATTAGTAAAAGATACTTTAGAATTATCAGCCGATCATGTTGGAGCAATAGTTGGTTTTAAAACACATAAAGACGAAAAAGTGCAGGTAAAGGTAGCTTCATCATTTATTAGTTTTGAGCAAGCTGCTTTTAATTTAAATAATGAACTGGGTACTTCTTCTTTTAATCAAAATGTTGCAGCTTCTAAAAAAGCCTGGAATAAAATATTAGGGAAAGTAAAAATCGAAAGTGATAATAAAGAACAATTAAGCACTTTTTATTCTTGTTTATATCGAACGGTTTGTTTCCCTCAAAAACATTACGAGATTGATGTTAACGGAAACCCAATTCATTACAGCCCATATAATGGTAAAATATTGCCAGGTTATTTATTTGCAGGAACCGGATTTTGGGACACTTTCAGAGCATTGTATCCTTTGTTAAATCTATTGTATCCCTCTATAAATAAAGAAATGCAGGAGGGACTCATCAATACTTATAAAGAAGGACATTTTTTACCTGAATGGTCCAGCCCCGGCTTTAGAAATTGTATGATTGGTAATAACTCTGCTTCTATTGTGGCTGATGCATATATTAAAGGAGGAAGCGGTTATGATATTAACCTGCTGTATAAAGCATTGTTAAATGGTGCAAATAATGAGGGCCCAAATGATGCTGTTGGAAGAAAAGGGGTAGCATATTATAACACGTTAGGCTATGTGCCTTATGATGTAAATATTAGTGAAAATGCCGCAAGAACACTTGAATACGCGTATGATGATTTTGCTATTTGGCAATTGGCAAAAAAATTAAAAAGACCAAATGATGAAATTGCATTGTACGAAAAGAGAATGCTTAACTACAAAAACGTTTTTGATCCGACCACTAAATTAATGCGAGGTAAAAATAAGAATGGCAGTTTTCAAACTCCATTTAGTCCATTTAAATGGGGCGATGCTTTTACCGAAGGAAATAGTTGGCATTACAGCTGGAGCGTATTTCATGATATTCAGGGACTAATTGACTTAATGGGCGGCGAAAGAACTTTTTCTTCAATGCTCGATTCTGTATTCAATATGCCTCCTACGTTTGATTATAGTTATTATGGTTATCCTATTCATGAAATCAGAGAAATGCAAATAATGAATATGGGACAATATGCGCATGGTAATCAGCCCATTCAGCATATGATTTATTTGTACAACTATGCCGGGGAACCATGGAAAACGCAATATTGGTCTCGTGAAGTAATGAACCGCTTATATAAACCCACCCCTGATGGATTTTGTGGAGATGAAGACAATGGTCAAACTTCTGCATGGTATGTATTTTCTGCAATGGGTTTTTATCCGGTTACGCCTGCAGTAGATGAGTATGTATTAGGTGCGCCGTTGTTTAAGAAAATGACTATAGAATTAGAAAATGGAAATCAGCTTTTAATAAAAGCTGATGCAAATGATGATCAAAACAAGTATGTAAGTAATTTAACCTGGAATAAGAAGGTTTATACCAAAAACTATATCAATCATTTTGATATTAATTTAGGGGGCGTTTTAGATTTCACCATGAAAAGTGTTCCTAATAAACTAAGGGGTAATACTAAAACTGCATACCCTTATTCCTATTCAATTAAAAATAATTATGCAAAAAATTGAAGGTTTAATAGCAGCACCATTTACCCCAATGCATCAAGATGAATCGTTGAATTTGTCTTTAATCCCTTCATATTATGCAATGCTGAAGCATAATAATGTTAAAGGCGCTTTCATTTGTGGATCAACAGGAGAGGGTGTTTCATTATCTACGGAGGAAAAAAAACATGTTGCTGAAGCATGGGCTTTGTGTACCAGCAATGATCCCGATTTTATTACGATGACATTGTTGGGTGGGACAAGTGTAACGGATTGTATAGAGCTGGCTAAACATGCTATGTTGGTTGGTATTAAAGCAGTTTCTTTCACTGCCCCTTTTTATTTTAAACCATCTTCAATAGAAATGTTGGTGCAAGTTTGTGAAAAAATAGCAGCTTCAGTACCCGATTTGCCATTTTATTATTATCATATTCCTGTTTTAACTGGGGTGAATTTTTCAATGATTGACCTGCTAACTGCAGTTGATGGCCGTATCCCTAATTTCGCCGGCATTAAATATACTCATGAAGATTTTATGGACTTTTTATCTTGTATGCATTTTAAAGATGGTAAGTATGATATGCTTTGGGGAAGAGATGAAAACATGTTGCCTGCTTTATCATTGGGTACAAAAGCTGCTGTTGGTAGTACATTTAATTACGCTGCTCCCTTGTATTATGCTTTGATGGATTCCTTTAAACAAGGTGAATTAAAAACAGCTGCTATGCTGCAACAACAATCTATTGATATGATAAGATTGTTAGGTAAATATGGAGGAATTGCTACCGGTAAAGCTTACATGAAATTAATTGGCCTTGATTGTGGTACATTTAGATTGCCTGTTAAAAACATGACCGATATCGAACATCAACAGTTTATTGCTGATACAGAAAAATTAGGATTTAAAACATATTGTTCTAAAATCGGTTAATTAAAAAATAATAATGCATGAATAGGAGAATTACTGCTTTAGTAACAGTCACTTTTGCATTAATTTCTTGTGTTAATTTACTTGCCCAAAATAAATCTGACCAATTGTATAAATGGGAAAAATATTTATTGCAACCAAATAACAATACGCCATCTAATCATGTATTAGGTTATGCAGGAATGTTTGGTGGTATCTATAATAATCAAATGATTATTGGTGGAGGTGCAAATTTCCCTGATGCGATGCCCTGGTTGGGCGGACAAAAAAAGTATTCCAATCAACTATTTGTTTATTCGAAAAACAAGGAGGGACAACTTGTTTTAAACCCAAAAATATATTTCCTGCCATTTAATTTGGCTTATGCCGCTAGTTGTAGTAGTGATAGGGGTATCATCGTATTGGGCGGAGAAAATGAAGAGGGGCCTGTAAACCATGCCTTTATCATTCAATTGATTAATGATCAGTTAAAAATATCAGCACTCCCCGCCATTCCTTGTAAAGTAACCAATGCAATGGTTTGTTTGGTAGATGATAAAGTTTATTTAATAGGCGGTGAAAATGCAGAGAAAACATTGAATCAATTGCTATGTTTGAATCTTAATGAAGTGGATAATGGCTGGTTTCAATTGCCTGTTATTCCTTTTGCTGTGTCTCATGCAGTTGCAAGTTTGCAAACTATCAATGGGAAGAAAAAAATATTTATAATTGGTGGTAGAAAGAAAAACAAACATCTGATAAGTGATTTGTATAATTCCATCATTGAATTTGATATCATGTCAAAAACATGGTCATCCAAAAATACACTTCCATATGCATTGTCTGCCGGTACAGGTTTTCCATTAAATAATCATCAAATATTGTTATTAGGTGGAGATAAGGGCACTACCTTTAGTAAGGTGGAACAACTGCTATTAGACATAAATGGGGAGCAAAATTCTGCTATAAAAGCATCTTACAATCAACAAAAAATAAAGCTACAATCTACACATCCGGGTTTTTCAAATGAAATGATATTGATAAACAATCAAACGAATACTTTAACTATGGCTGGTCAAATTCCCTATGATGTTCCTGTAACTACCACTATTTTTCCATGGAAAAATGAATGGTTTATTCCGAGTGGAGAAATTAAAGCTGGTGTAAGGAGTCCATTTATATTATCTATTTCATTAAACCCTTAGTTTTTTTATGAATCCATCTAAAAGATATGGTTGGACAGTTGTAGCCATGCTATGGTTAGTAGCGTTGCTAAATTATATGGATCGGCAAATTCTTTCTACCATGAAGAATTTAATGCAGTCTGAAATAATTGAATTACAGTCCGCTACATACTTTGGTTATTTAATGGCCATCTTTCTATGGGTTTATGGAATAATGAGTCCTTTTTCAGGTATGATTGCAGATAGATTTAATAGAAAATACCTGATCGTTGGAAGTTTATTTGTTTGGTCAACCATTACACTTTTGATGAGCTATGCACAATCTTTTTCTCAATTATATGTATTGAGAGCTACTATGGGAGTAAGTGAAGCTTTATATATACCAGCTGCTTTGTCTTTAATCGCAGATTATCATGATACTAAAACAAGGTCGTTGGCAATTGGGTTACACATGACTGGTTTGTATATGGGACAAGCATTAGGAGGGTTCGGGGCAACCATTGCGGCACATTATTCGTGGCAGCATATATTCTTTATGTTGGGTGTAATTGGAATTGTTTATTCTTTTATTTTAATATTCTTCTTAAAAGAAATTAGGACTAAACAAATTTCATTAACCAGTCTGCATAAAAACATGGAAGAAACTAAAGCAGCTGTTAATTTAAATTCCTTATTCAAAAATCCTTCATTCTGGTTGATGCTGATTTATTTTACAATTCCAAGTCTGCCGGGTTGGGGCGTAAAAAATTGGTTGCCTACTTTATTTGCAGAAAACCTATCTATAAAAATGGAACTTGCCGGTCCTATTTCGACAGTTACAACTGCCGGATCTTCTTTTTTAGGAGTTATTTTTGGGGGTATAATTTCTGATAAATGGGTGCAGAAAAATATTAAAGGAAGAATTTATACCAGCGCAATTGGTCTCGCATTAACAGTGCCAGCATTATTGTTAATAGGTTTGGGGCATTCGATGATAAATGTATTAGGAGCCGCATTCTGCTTTGGATTTGGATTTGGCATGTTTGATGCGAATAATATGCCTATAATTTGTCAGTTGATTTCACCAAAACAAAGAGCTACCGCATATGGTTTTATGAATATGACAGGTGTATTTGCAGGTGCATTAATAACTAATTTTTTAGGCAAATCAACGGATGGGGGGCATTTGGGAAGGGACTTTGCAGTATTGTCCGGATTTGTGTTGATTGCAATAATGCTACAATTGTATTTTCTACATCCTGAAAAAAAATCTTTTGAACAATAACTTAATTTTACTAAAATAAACAATTGATGTTATGTCTTATTCTAATACGGAGTTAAATGAATTGTATACTTTTTATCAGAATCAATTATTGACAGATACAGTTCCCTTCTGGTTTCCAAGATCCTTTGACTTGGAATTTGGTGGATTTTTATTAATGCGGGATGCCGATGGTGAACTAATTGATGATGATAAGGCTGTTTGGATTCAGGGGCGAGCTACCTGGCTCTTATCTACTTTATATAATACTATTGAACAAAAGCAAGAATGGTTAGAAGGCGCCAAACTCGGCTATGATTTTTTAAATAAATATTGTTTTGACGATGACGGACAAATGTTCTTTCATGTTACTCGTCAGGGAGATCCAATTCGCAAAAGAAGATATTTTTTTTCTGAAACATTTTATGTTATTGCGGCTGCCGCTTATGCAAAGGCAAGTGGTGATATGGAAGCAGCTGAAAAAGCAAGATATGTTTTTGGAAAATGCATTGAGTATGCAACAGTAAAAGGCCTGTTGCAACCTAAATTTACTCATACCCGACCTTCTAAAGGGATTGGTGTACCCATGATTATGATGAACACGGCTCAACAACTTCGTGAAACTATTGGTGATGATCGTTGTGATGAATGGATAAACAATTGGATTAAAGAAATTGAAAAAGATTTCGTTAAAGATGATATAAAATGTGTAATGGAGCAAGTGGCACCGGATGGTTCTATTATAGATCATATAGATGGAAGAACCCTTAACCCTGGTCATGCAATGGAAGGCGCATGGTTTATCTTACATGAAGCAAAATACCAAAATAATAATCCGCATTTAATTGAATTGGGTTGTAAAATGTTGGATTATATGTGGGAAAGAGGCTGGGATAAAGAATATGGAGGAATATTATATTTTAGAGATGTATACAATAAGCCCGTACAAGAGTATTGGCAAGATATGAAATTTTGGTGGCCACATAATGAAGTAATTATTGCTACTTTATTAGCTTATTTAATGACGGGTAATGCTAAGTATGCAGAGTGGCACAAACAAATTCATGCATATGCCTATAAACATTTTCACGATCCAATAAACGGTGAGTGGTATGGCTATTTACATCGTGATGGAACCATTGCTCAAACAGCAAAAGGAAATCTATTCAAAGGCCCTTTTCATTTACCTAGACAAGAATGGTATTGTGCTCAAATACTTAAAAAATATTTACAATTATAATTAGTCAAAGTTCATTTTCTGTAAACTAATTGCCAACATGAACACTTTTCGTAGTTATTTAAATACGGGCAACCGGATGATTCAATCGATGCGTTGGTATGGCCCAAATGATCCAGTAAGTTTATCTGATATTAAACAAGCCGGATGTACTTCTGTAGTTTCTGCTTTGCATCACATTGCTAACGGACAAATTTGGGAAGTGAATGAAATTGAAAAAAGAAAAAGGGAGATTGAACATGCAGGACTTACGTGGGATGTAGTAGAAAGTGTGCCAGTTCATGAAGCAATTAAAACCCATGCTGAAAATTTTAATATTTATATTAATAACTATAAACAAACTATTGTTAATTTAAGTAATTGCGGTATTAAAATTGTTACCTATAATTTTATGCCCGTATTAGATTGGACAAGAACAGACTTGTCTTACATGGTAGAAGATGGAAGTAAAGCGTTGAAATTTGAAAAAGCTGCATTGATAGCTTTTGATTTATTTATCTTGAAAAGAATAGACGCACAAAAGGATTATACAAATGAAGAGTATGAAAGAGCAAAACAAAGGTTTGGCTCAATGAATGAGGCTGAAAAAAATCAATTGGAGAAGAATATAATAGCAGGCTTGCCGGGTAGCGAAGAAAGTTTCACCGTAGCTCAATTTCAACTCGCGTTGGATGCTTATAAAAATATCGATGCAAATAAACTGAGAAATCACCTGATATATTTTTTGCAACAAATTATTCCTGTAGCTGTTGAATACGGAGTAAAAATGGTCATTCATCCGGATGATCCTCCATACTCCATTCTCGGATTACCAAGAATTGTGTCTACACCAGCTGATCTCGACTATTTATTTCAAGCTGTTCCATCTTTAAATAACGGACTTTGTTTCTGTACAGGATCCTTTGGGGTAAGAGCGGACAATGACTTGCCTGAAATGGTACAACAATTTGGCATTAGGATTAATTTTATTCATTTGAGAAGCACAAAAGGCAATGATCAAGGCGACTTTTATGAAGACAATCATTTGGAAGGTGATGTAGATATGTATGCCGTAATTAAAGAATTAGTTTTAGTGATGGCCAAAAGAAATATCTCAATACCTGTTAGGCCAGATCACGGCCATCAAATGCTGGATGATTTAAATAAAAAAACAAATCCGGGTTACTCCGCAATTGGCAGACTTAGGGGTTTGGCTGAAATACGAGGGGTTGAATTAGGTATTTTGAGAAGCTTGGCCGAAAAGACTAAACCATGATTGAAAATAGTTTTGAAAAAAAGCATTTGTAATCAAACAAATTTTGCAAATAAAACCTAAATTTAGGAATAGTAAATAGTACATATTCATCGATCACGATTGTGCGAGGAGTATGTAACGACTAAAAAACTAAATGCGCTTAAATGAAAAATCAGTTTCAAATTTCTTTTTTTTTATTGCTCACCTTTATTGCTTTGGGAGCACTTGATTCTACCGCGCAATGGCGCTCATTATTTAATGGGAAAGATTTATCTGGTTGGAATCAAAAAAATGGCATAGCAAAGTTTTATGTTGAAAAAGGCGAAATGGTTGGTTCAACTGTAGCCAATACCGGGAATTCTTTTTTGTGTACAAATGAGGAATACAGTGATTTTATTTTTGAAGTTGATTTAAAGGTAGATGCTTCTATGAATTCAGGTATACAATTTCGAAGTTTATCCAAATCCGACTACCGAAACAATCAAGTACACGGGTATCAAATGGAAGTAGATCCTTCTTCCAGAGCATGGTCTGGTGGTATTTATGATGAAGGTAGAAGAGATTGGTTGTACATTCCTAATATTAATGAGGAAGGTAAAAAAGCATTTAAATCAGGTGATTGGAATAAATATAGAATAGAAGCTATTGGTAATACTTTACGAACATGGATAAATGGTATCCCGGTAGCAAATTTAGTGGATGACATGACTGCGAAAGGATTTATAGCCCTTCAAGTTCATTCAATATCCGGTGATATGACTGAAGGAATGAAAATACGATGGAGAAACATCAGAATACAAACAACTAACCTTAGTCCTACGCCATCTGATAACACTCCCGTAATTAATTTAGTAAAGAACAACTTGTCTGATCAAGAGAAAAGTCAAGGCTTTAAACTATTGTTTAATGGGCAGGATTTTACAGGATGGAGAGCTGTTCATGGTAATAAAATGCCTGAAAAAAGATGGAATATAGTGGATGGTGAAATGGTGGTTAGTCCTTCTGATGGCTCAGAAACAGGAAATGATATTGTAACAGAGGATCAATTTCAATCCTTTGAATTGATTTTTGATTTTAAATTATCAGAGGGTGCAAATTCCGGAATCAAATATTTGGTGAATGAATCATTCGAATCTCAGGGAAAATCGGGTATAGGATTGGAATATCAGATTTTAGATGATGCAAAACATCCGGACGCCAAACAAGGTGTTGTTGGCAATAGAACACAAGCAAGTTTGTATGATTTAATTCCTTCTTATAAATTAGACAAGAGGTTTCAACGTAAGATTGGAGATTGGAATCAGGGAAGAATAATCGTATATCCAAACAACATTGTTCAACATTGGTTAAATGGTTTTAAAGTAATTGAATATGAAAGAAAGAGCAATATTTTTCAAGCATTGGTTGCTCGTTCTAAATATGAAAAATACAATGGATTTGGGATGAATGAGAAGGGTAATATCCTAATACAAGACCATGGGAACAATGTTTCATTCAGAAATATTAAAATCAGAACAATCCAATAGTTTAATAAATCAATAATTGTCATGAATAATACTAGAAGATCTTTTATTAAAAAATCTGTTAAAGCAACTGCCGGGTTATATATTGCATCGGTTGGAATTTCGGCAAAAAGTTATGGAAAAATTATTGGTGCAAATGATCGTGTAAGAGTCGGTACAATTGGTTTTTCTGATAGATTCCGTCAGTCATTATTCCCTTCTTTTCAAAATCATTACAAAGAACTCAATTTTGATTTAGTTGCCGTGTCTGATATCTGGAAAAAACGCAGAGAAGAGGGTGCTGGTTTTTTAAAAGAAAAAATGGGACATGATATTGTTGCGTGTAGGAATAATGAAGAATTATATGCATTAAAAGATATTGATGCAGTTTTTGTATCTACTTCCGATTTTCAACATGCATTGCATGCTGTAGAGGCTGTTAAAGCCGGTTGTGATGCTTATGTTGAAAAACCATTCGCTGAAACAATGGAGGACAATAGACTCGCGCTTAAAGTGATTAAAGCATCTGATAGAATTATTCAAATTGGTTCACAAAGAAGAAGTGGCGAAAACTATCAGGCAGCAGATCAGTTTATTAAAGCAGGCAAATTTGGTAATATAACTATGGTAGAGCTGACCTGGAATGTTAATCAGCCGGGAAGATGGAGGCGCCCCGGATTAGTGGATCAATTAAATGAAGCGGATACAGATTGGAAAAGATTTTTATTAAACCGACCATTTGAAAAATGGGATCCAAGAAAATATTTAGAATACAGACTATTCTGGCCATATTCTTCTGGTATTCCAGGGCAATGGATGAGTCATCAAATTGATACAGTACATTGGTTCAGTGGCTTAAAGCATCCAAGATCTGTTGTGGCGAATGGGGGTATCTATCAATGGAAAGATGGCAGAAAAAATTGGGATACTCTTACAGCAGTGTTTGATTATGGGACTCCGGATAATAGCCAGGGGTTTCAGGTTATGTTTTCTTCCAGACAGCACAATGGGGAAGAAACACCTTCCGAAATCTATTTCTCTAATGGAGGAGAACTTAATTTAATGAACAATAAAGTTTCTGCTAAAGGTGGTTTAAGTAAAAAGATGGCAGCACAAATGGGTATGCAAGAAAATTTACTGCCCGATTTTGATTTAACCAATAAATCTATAAAAGTAGTTGCCTCTGCAAATACAGGTGGTGATCCCCTTACTTCAGGTCATGTAAGAAATTGGATGGAATGTATAAGAAGTAGAATGCAACCTAATGCACCTGTAGAAGCAGGATATTATCATTCTATTGCTAATATTATGACTACAGCAGCTTCCAGAACAGGGCATAAAGCTACTTTTGATGAAAATACACAAGAAGTAATGGTAAACGGTAAAGTATTTAAATATTAAGTCTGTAATGACTATTTAGTGGTGTTTTTTAATATTAAAATTTGAGGAAGGCTGGCGCCGCTTTTCATTACTATAGAGGTAACATCTAAGGCCCTGTGAAAATAGGAGCCAAGTACAATATCGTAGTCCCCATCTTTATCAAAATCACATACCTCCATAGTCAACCATTTTCCATTACCTGTTTCTGTTGAAACAACGAAATACCCTCCTTCGATTGCGCAAAAAGCACCAAAATATCTTTTAATCCATCTTCGTTAAAATCATACACTATAGCTTTTCTTGCCCCTTGTTGCTTTTTTAAAATATGTTCTTTAAGCGGATTGCCACTTTCAAACCAAGATAATTTTCCCGTATGATTTCCAAATTGACAAACAATTAAATCGTTAACCCCATCTCCATTAATGTCTTCATTTGCGAACTGTACAGGCCTTGCCAATCTCTCTAAATTTACACCAATAGGTATTGTTCGGGCAGCTGTATCTAATGTAAATAGCTTGCCAGATTTTTCCTCAGAAGGAACAAATGAACCAATGCATAATAGCTGTGGCATTTCATTATTGATGAAATGCACATCAACCGGCGGACTGGTAGTTTGCCAATAGCCTGATAATTGCATATTGGGCTGCATTACATATAATTCATTACCCGCATCACCTATATAAAGCGATTGAACGGTTGAGTCAAATTTTAATAAGCAGGTTCGTGGAGATTTTTTGTCACCTATGAATATTGGTTCTGCCTTAAATAATGGTAGTGATCTAATATAATTTGAATTTGAAGAAGATAAAATTGGTTTTACAGGTGCATTTTTTTTGTAGTATGCAACAATCCTATCCCAATCGGCTCTTTTGATAATTTGTTTACTTGGATAGATATTTAAAGCAAGCATCCTTTCTTTTTCGTCTGTAGAAATCCCTTCATAAGGATCTTCCTGCTTGTTTCTGATTCCTAATCTCCATCCCATATTGGGAAGTACATTATTGGTCCATGTTTCTTGATCTAACAAGGAGGGAGCTGGGAAAAGATGGCAAGTAGCACAATATATTTTGGCTAATGCTTCCCCACTTAAATCCTTTGTTCCCTCTTTGTAGTTAGCATTATTTTGGTTGCTTTTATTTACAGATGTACTTGAAGCAATGATAGCAATTGAGCACGCTAATAATAGCAGCAGTATAATTTTTTTCAGGTTCATCTATGATATTTTTTAAAGTTTACATCTAATTGGTCTAAAAATATGCTCGGGTGGTATGCAACATCTTAAAATGGCACTTTTGCATAAGTTACTACTTAAATGGAAGTATATCTTGTGAAATTAGCATTAAACTTGTGTAAATTATCCAATTTTGCTTAAAATGGTTTAATTTAAATGTATGTAACAACGATCATTAGATTTAGTAAATTTTATTTAAAAAAAAGCAATATGCGAATCGGAATTCTCATCTTATTAGTAACCTTTTGTATGAATGCTGGTACAACCCAGTCAGTATCTACTTTTAAAGAGTACAATAAAGTTTTCACTACTTACGATTTCTCAGATCCGGATCCGATTCCGAATGCCACAAAAATATATCCTTATTTTAGGTATGATGGTTATGCGCACCAAAGTATTCAAAAAGAATGGAAAGTGGTTGAACTGGAAAACGAATATTTAAAAGTGATGATCTTGCCACAAATAGGTGGTAAAATTTGGGCTGCAATTGATAAAAAACTTGATACCTCATTCATTTATTTTAATCATGTTGTTAAGTTTAGAGATGTTGCAATGCGGGGGCCCTGGACAAGTGGCGGAATCGAAGCAAACTATGGTATTATTGGCCATACCCCTAATTGTGCTACACCTGTAGATTATAAGGTTATAAAAAATGAAGATGGTAGTGTAAGTTGTACCATTGGGGTGCTTGATTTATTATCCAACACACAATGGCGAATGGAAATAAACTTACCGAAAGACAAAGCGTATTTTACTACCCGTTCATTCTGGTATAATACATCAGGAATTGAACAACCATTTTATCATTGGATGAATGTTGGAATTAAAGTGGATGGCCAACTAGAATATATCTATCCGGGTAATTATTATATTGGTCATGATGGTGATCATCACTCATGGCCAGTAAATGAAAAAAATCGTAAGGATTTATCTTTTTATGACAACAATGATTTTGGGGGATATAAATCCTATCATGTATTTGGAAAACTTACGAATTTCTTTGGTGCCTATTATCATAAAAATGATTTCGGAATGGTTCGTTATGCAAATTATGATGAAAAGGCCGGCAAAAAAATTTGGATTTGGGGGCTCTCTCGTCAAGGGATGATTTGGGAAAAATATTTAACTGATCACGATGGTCAGTACTCAGAAGTTCAATCAGGCAGATTGTTTAATCAAAATGCTGAAAAAAGTATGTACAGTCCATTTAAACACCATCATTTTTCTCCTTATGGAACAGATGATTGGAAGGAATATTGGTATGCAGTATCAAATACTAAGGGAATCACAACTGCAAGTAATTTCGGAGCATTTAATTTATTACAAGGCAAAAATAAATTACACATTTTTTTTGATCCGGTCTTAAAGATGGAGGATACTTTATCTATTTTAAATAAAAGGAATGAAGTTGTATTTAAAAAACAATTTTCAATTCTACCACATCAGTTATTAGCCGACTCTTTTCCTTACAATGGATCTGTTAATGACCTGCAAATAAAATTGGGAAATAATCAATACAGTTTTATCGCTGATTCTAATTTCTATTCGCTAAACAGGCCTGTTGATGCACCTACTAATTTTGATTGGAATACCTCCTATGGGTTATACGTTAAAGGCCGTTCCTATATGGATCAAAAAATGTTTTCAGAAGCCGAATCTAATTTGGTTAATAGTATTAAAATTGATAGCAACTATTTACCTTCTATGGTGCAGCTTGCTATGATTAAAATAAGAAATTTTAAATATCAAGATGCATTGTCTTTATTAAAAAAAGCTATTAGTATTGATACCCATGATGCGCAAGTGAATTATTATTATGGGTTGGTGAATGAACTATTGAATAAAAATATTGATGCAACGGATGGTTATAGTATTGCATCTATTTCAAGTGAATATAAATCTGCTGCGTATACTTCATTAGCTAGACTGTTTTTGAAAAATGGAGCATACAATAAATGTTTAGCATATTCACAAAAGGCAATTGAATTTAATGCGAGAAATATTATTGCGCTACAATTGCAATTAGTGGCTTATAGAAAATCGAATAATATTGTTGCAGCGCATCAAACAATAAAATCAATTCAGGTAATTGATCCACTTAATCATTTTTCTGCGCATGAAAAACATTTAATTACGGGTGAAAAAAATGATGTAGAAGATTTTATTTATAGTATTAAAAATGAAATGCCCAATGAAACTAAATTTCAGATTGCCGCAGAATATGTAGAAATGGGTTTGCATAAAGAAGCTCTAGAAGTAATATCTCATTGTGATCAAACAGCATTAACTAATTATTGGTCTGCTTATTTATCAATGAAACTTCATTTGCCTTATCAAAATTATTTAAATAGTGCAAAGTCACAATCGCCAGATTTCGTATTCCCCAATCGAGCTGTAGATTTTGATGTATTGAATTGGATTTTAAATGTTTCAGACGATTGGAAAGCCCGTTATTTTTTAGCCATATTATATAGAGATCGAAACAGATTGGCTGAAGCTAAAGAATTAGTGCGCTCATTAAAAGAACTCCCCAATTATGCTCCTTTTTATGTATTCAGTTCACAGCTTTTTGATAATCAAGATGAAAACGCCGTTTTACAAGACTTAAAGCAGGCTAATAAGTTAGAACCCGAACATTGGCGTTATGTGAAGCATTTAGTGGAATATTATATCATACATAAAAATTATACTGAAGCATTAAATGTAGTGGAACCCTTCTTTCAAAAAAATCAGCAAAACTATATTATAGGAATGTTGTATGCAAAATCATTGATTTTGAATCAAAGATATCTGGAGGCCAATGTGCTATTAGCTAAATTAAATATCATTCCATTTGAAGGTGCTACACAGGGTCATGAATTGTACAGAGAAGTTAAAATAAATTTAGCTTTAATAGAGTTGAATAAGAAAGATTACAAGAAAGCCAAACGCTTTTTAGAAGAAGCGCAACTCTGGCCTGAAAATTTAGGGGTGGGAATGCCTTATAAGGAGGATATAGATGACCGGTTGGAAAATTGGATTGCTTATTTAATTGCTAAGGCAGAAAAAAGCAGTACGGCAATAATGAATAATTTGTTGAATAAAATAGTAGCATTTACACCTGCAATCGACAATACAGTTGCTAATTTTTATACTTCTAATCATTGGGTGACCTATTTGGCATTTTCTAAAATGGGAAAGGAATCAACCGGTAAAACTTGGCTGAGCAACCAATTATCAAAACATCCTAAGTCCACATCAAATGATTGGTTAAAAAATAAAATCGATAAAACTAATTCATCAATCAGTCAGTTAAAAATCCACGTAGATGTTACTGCTTCAATGATAGACAAGTTGCCGAATGATTAATTGATTTTACTTTATATTGCATATAATATAATTCGCAATGATGACTTTTATTTTATTGATTGTATTTGTTTTGGGTTATTTTGCTGTAATATTAGAGCATTATATTCATATTAATAAATCAGCCACCGCATTAATTACCGCTGTTGTATGCTGGTTAGTGATAGTTTTATATGCATCAGATAAAATGGTTGTCGTGGAAAATCTTTCACACCATTTAGGTGCCATCAGTGAAATTGTATTTTTTTTGTTAGGCGCAATGACTATTGTTGAAATTATTGATGCGCACGATGGTTTTCAAAATATCGCCGAAACAATAAAAACCAACAATAAAACTAAATTAGTTTGGTTGATTTCTTTTATAAGCTTCTTCTTATCTGCCATTTTAGATAATCTTACCTGTACAATTGTAATGATGTCTATTTTAAATAAGTTGATTAAAAAGCAAAAGACAAAGTGGCTGCTTTTGGGATTGGTCATAATAGCTTCAAATGCTGGTGGTGCCTGGAGTCCAATTGGTGATGTTACCACTACCATGTTGTGGATTGGAAAACAAATTACGCCATTCAATATTATACAAAAAACCTTTCTGGCAAGTTTGGTAAGTATGTTAATACCAACATTAATGATCAATTATTTGATAAAAGAGAAAATCGAACTAAAAATCTCTATAGAGAAAAATTTAAATTTTACGAGCAGTGAGTTTGAGCGAAACCTGATTTTTTATTTAGGCATTGCCGGTCTTTTATTCGTTCCAGTTTTTAAAACGTTTACTCATTTACCACCATATATGGGTATGTTTTTTAGCTTAGGTATAATTTGGGTAGTTACAGAATTGATTCACAATAAAAAGCATCAACATGAAAAAGGATTGTTGTCTGTGAATCATGCATTGCGAAAAATAGATACACCAAGTATTTTATTCTTTTTAGGTATTTTAATGAGTATTGCTTCCTTAGAATCAGCGGGTATTTTACCGAAATTGGCTGATAAATTAAATAACGCGGTTGGCAATGTTAGCTTAGTGGCAATTTTTATAGGATTGTTGTCTTCCGTATTTGATAATGTTCCCTTAGTTGCAGCGTTGCAAAGTATGTATAGCCTAAAAGATTTTCCAACAGATCATTATTTTTGGGAATTATTGGCTTATACTGCTGGAACTGGTGGTTCTTGTTTAATCATTGGCTCCGCTTCCGGTGTTGCAGTAATGGGTATGGAGCGTATAGATTTCTTTTGGTATTTAAAAAAAATATCCTGGATTGCGCTCATTGGATTTTTTAGTGGCGCATTAGTTTTTATACTCCAGCATAAATTGATGGGTTGATTATTATGTTGTCTATTTATTTACAGGTTCATGTTTATTCCAATGGTTAGTTCGTCTTTAAATATGACCAGCCCTGTTCTTGCTTTAAAATAATTTCAGCAACTCCCGACGGAACCGTTTCAATGCCTGATACTAACATGTCTTTTGTAACAGCTTGTTTCTTCATGGTATTTTCACAAGCGATAAATCTTAAGTTGCCAGACATTAGTGATTTTATTTCTGACTCTACATGCGTTTTTTCTTTCAACGTAAATCCAAGTGCTTTTCCATGTATTACCACTTCGATGTTCAATTGACCCGGCCATATTTTTTGTAAATTCTTTATATTGCCAATGGTACTATTCCATACTGCTGTATCAGCTGAATTTAATTGCACAACCACCTTATGTTCTTTAATATTTTCTTGCGCTTTTACACTTGTAAAAGAAATTATTAACACAAATAGTAACGTTGTTGTTTTACGCAATATCTTCATAACAAATCTTTTAATAAATGTATACTTTTATACTGATTATTCAATGGCTGTTTCATTTCATCAATAAATTACGTTTTACCAACGCAAATTTGGCAATCAAAAATCTACTCATTTTAATAAGGGTCTATTCAATTATGTATCCTTTCTATTTAGGCTCCGATTATCTCGGCGGAGGCATAGGAATTAAATGTAAACAGGAATGGGATTCAGTTGAAAGCAAATATCCAACATGGCATTTTTAATGGATTACAAACATGGTATCTGCTAATACAAAATGGTCAGCTAAATACAAGCAAAATTATCGACTGGCCTTCTTTTGCCTGGCGGGGTTTTATGATTGATGTGGGGGTAATTTATTGTCTATTGCCCAAATTAAACAACAAATAGATGTAATTAATTATAGAAAAGGGTAACAAAGCAGTGACACTTTGGGTTTTATTGATAGTTTTACAAAAAGAAACACCGTCAATATTGAGTTTGACGGTGTTTCTTAATCTTAGTGGTGATCCCGCTGGGACTCGAACCCAGGACCCATACATTAAAAGTGTATTGCTCTACCAACTGAGCTACAGAATCTTTTTTTCCGAATTCTTATCTGTAATTCGGGTTGCAAAAATAAGAGAAATTTTATTTCTGCCAAATTTTTATTCTAAAAAGATGAATATTTTTTAAAATTCTGCTTTCTGCCTATTTCCTAATTTCTTTTGTTCTACTTACCTTTACATGGTCTATAAACAATTTATATGTCTCCATTCAATAATAAAGTAGTTGTAATTACCGGCGGTTCAGAAGGTATTGGTAAAGCGCTGGTTGATGATTTTGTTCAACAGGGTGCTAAAGTGGCTACTTGTGGCAGAAATTATGATAAGCTTTATCAGCTCCAGTCTTTGTATTCTGGCAAGCCATTATTAATCCATACTGCTGATGTGAGCAAAGAACAAGATTGTTTAAGTTTCATTCAGACAGTAGTAAAACAATTCGGTACCATCGATATTTTAATAAATAATGCTGGTGTTTCTATGCGTTCTTTAGTTGCAGATGTTGAATTCGACACTATTAGAAAAGTGATGGATATTAACTTCTGGGGAACGGTTTATTGTACCAAATTCGCACTGCCTTACATACTCCAAAATAAGGGTACTGTAGTTGGTGTATCGTCCATTGCAGGTTATCGTGGATTACCTGGCAGAAGTGGTTATTCTGCTTCAAAATTTGCGGTAAACGGATGGTTAGAAGCACTTAGAACTGAACTTTTAGGCAGTGGGACTAATGTAATGTGGGTTTGTCCGGGTTTTACCACTTCAAACATCCGAAATGCTGCGCTGAATAAAGAAGGAAAAGCACAAGGTGAATCACCCATGGACGAATCTAAGATGATGAGTTCAGCTGCTTGTGCAGATCATATTATAAAGGCTATTCAAAAAAGAAAAAGAACATTAGTGCTAACGCTCAATGGCAAACAAACTGTTTTCTTAAATAGATTTTTTCCGTCTTTGGCAGACAAATTAGTGAATAATTTTTTCTTTAAAAATGGCGAGTTGATGAAATAAGTTTACCATTTCTACGTTATTAGCTGGCATGCCCATTCTTACGATGTCTTCAGATATTGGCCAGCGAGATTATATTGTTGGTGCTATAAAGGGGCAATTCTTGCAATTGCAGCCTGAACTTAATTTGGTAGACATTACACACTATTTATCTCAAACAAATTATCCATTAGCTGCCTACACTTGTAACAGTGCCTTTAAACATTTTCCTGCAGGTACATATCATCTTATTCTAATCAATGTCTTTGAATCCGATAAGGATTATTTTCTTATAGCACAACATAATAATCAATACATCATTTGTCCGGATAACGGATTAATTACCATGATAACCGGTGTTAAACCTGCTAAAATGGTAAAGGTTCCTGTTTCCAGAAATTCAAATTTGTTAAACATCACTGCTGATTTAGCAGCTGCCATTTATAAATTGGATGACTATCAAAATTTAACCGCAGTGGGTGAACTTGCAACAGAGTTTGTTGAAAAATACCCATTACGTCCAACTGTTGGGCCCAATTGGATAGAAGGGCAAGTGATATTTATTGATCATTTTGAGAATGTGGTGGTGAACATTACAGAAAAAGATTTCGAGGAACACCGAAAAGGCCGACAGTTTAAAATTATGTTTCAACGAAATGAAGTTATTGAAAGCTTAAGCGGAAATTATACAGGGGTTAACGAACACGATAAGGTTGCTTGGTTTAACTCTGCAGGTTTCCTGGAGATAGCTATCAGAAATGGGAATATGGCCGGTTTATTCGGTTTTCAGGGATACGATGAACAACTTCAGCCTAACGCTTCGGCCGCCGGAAATAAGTGGTTTTATCAAACAATTCGTATATTTTTTGAATAACCGGGGATTCTCTTTTTTAGTTTGAGCAATTGCAAGTATTTTCGCATTCTCAAATCAATTATTGTATAAAATATAATTTGTATAACATGGCATATGATGTAATTGTACTTGGAAGTGGTCCCGGAGGTTATCCGGCTGCAATTCGTGCTTCTCAATTAGGGTTTAAAGTGGCAATCATTGAAAAGGAGAGCCTTGGCGGCGTTTGTTTAAATTGGGGTTGTATTCCTACCAAAGCTTTAATTAAAAGTGCGCAGGTTTATGAATACATGAAACACAGTGCCAGTTATGGTATCAATGCATCTAATGTTCAACACGATTTTGGTGCAGTAGTAAAAAGAAGTCGAGGCGTTGCTGATAAAATGAGCAAAGGCGTTCAATTCTTAATGAAAAAGAATAAGATTGATGTGATCATGGGCTATGGTAAAGTAAAAGCCAAAGGTCAGGTTGAGGTAACCGCTGCAGATGGTTCTAAAAATGTGGTAGAAGCCAAAAATATCATCATCGCCACGGGTGGTAGAAGTAGAGAGTTACCCAACCTTAAACAAGATGGTAAAAAAATAATAGGATACAGAGAAGCAATGGTTCTGCCTGAACAGCCTAAAAGCATGATTATTGTTGGTAGTGGTGCTATTGGAGTTGAGTTTGCTTATGTCTATAACAGCATGGGAACTAAAGTAACTATTGTAGAATTTTTACCTCGCATTGTTCCTTTAGAAGATGAAGATATTTCTAAAGAGCTTGAAAAGCAGTACAAGAAAATGGGCATTGAAATCATGACCAATTCTTCTGTAGAGTCTGTTGATACTAGCGGAGCAGGTGTGAAAGCTTCCGTAAAAAAACAAGATGGTTCAACTGTTGTATTGGAAGCTGATATTGTTTTAAGCGCAGTTGGTGTAGTAGCTAATATTGAAAATATTGGATTAGAAGAGAATGGCATTAAAACAGAAAAAGGAAAAGTAATTGTTGATAAATATCAGCAGACTTCTGTTGCCGGAATTTATGCAATTGGTGACTGCTCTCCAGGACAGGCCCTAGCTCACGTAGCTGCTAAAGAAGGTATTAATGCTGCAGAACATATTGGCTATAACGAAAAAAGATTGCATCATTTACCTGATGTAATGGATTACAATAATATTCCCGGATGTACCTATTGTACCCCGGAAATCGCTAGTGTAGGATACACAGAAAAAGCAGCAAAAGAAGCAGGGTATGAAATTAAAGTAGGTAAATTCCCCTTTGTTGCCAGTGGGAAAGCCAGTGCAGCCGGCGCTACTGATGGTTTTGTTAAAGTTATTTACGATGCTAAATACGGTGAATTTTTAGGTTGCCATATGATTGGTACCAATGTAACGGAGATGATTGCAGAGGCAGTAGTTGCTCGTAAATTAGAAACAACCGCTCACGAAATACTTAATGCAGTGCATCCGCATCCTACAATGAGTGAAGGTCTGAAAGAAGCTACAGCAGCAGCTTACGGCGAAGCAATTGATATTTAATGTATATTCATAAACATAAAAAAGCGACTGTTTAATATTAATTGAACAGTCGCTTTTTATTTTATTTATCTCAGTTTGCTATTTTTTCGATGCTACTAGATAGCATGCTTAATTGCCAAATACTTTCTTTAATAACTCACTAGTTCTTGCTAACGGATTTTTCCGAATGTCTTTTTCTTCAGAAGCGATTTGATTATAAATTCCGTTCATTGATTGTGCTGTTACATAACCCGCTAAGTCAGGATTTATTTTCTTCAAACTAAAACCATTATATGCGGTTATTAATGTGTTCCAATATTTGGTAGCATTCGTTTTTTCAAGCGATTTTTCAATCGAAGGTTTAAATGCATTGGCTAATGCAAGATTTGTCTTTTGTTGGAGATATGCGGTAGCAGCCGTATCTGTTCCTTTTAATATACCCATCGCATCGGTTATGGTCATTTCTTTAATCGCTGAAACAAATATCGGTGCAGCACTTTTACAGGCATCTTCCGCAGCTCTATTCATCGATAAGATCGCTTCGTCAACTTGCTTACTCATGCCCATATTTCTGAGCGTTGTTTCTATTTTCTTTGCATCAGGCGGCATTAAAATTTTTAGTGCAGCATTGGCAAAAAAACCATCCGGTTTAGAAAGTGCTTCTGCTCCTTTCTTAACTCCATTGGTTAATGCCTCCTTCAATCCATTGGCTATTTCCTCATTAGCCAATGATCCTTTCTTATTGGTACTTCCATAAATCACATCCAATAATTTCCCCTGTTTTTTAGTGGTGTCACTGGTTATTTTTGCTTTTTTTAAAAAAGCATCCAGCCCTTGTGCTTGTATACTGTTACTGCTGAAAAATAACAGTAGAAGAATAATAGTTACTTGTTGCATTTTATATATATTATTCCGCTAAACTATGGTTCATTTGTCAATAAAAACGAAACATATATAACATTAACAATTTATACAGTTACTGTTATGCTTTACCTGAAAATTTTCGCAGTTTATTATAATCCGTTTTTTACAACTGTTTCTCTTAATCGAACTAATTTTTCTAATAATGCAGGAAGTAATTGAAGTGGTAGCATATTAGCTCCGTCACTTTTTGCTTCTTTAGGATTGGGATGTGTTTCTATGAATAAGCCACTGGCTCCGGTTGCAATGGCCGCTTTGGCAATAGTTCCTATCATTTGGGGATTTCCTCCTGTAACACCACTAGATTGATTGGGTTGTTGCAGGGAATGGGTACAATCCATTATTACTGGTACTCCATGTGCCAACATGGTTGGAATGTTTCTATAATCTACTATTAAGTCTTGATAACCAAATGTGTTACCTCTTTCCGTTAACATCACTTTATCGTTACCTGCTTTTTGTATTTTATCAACCGCGAATCGCATGGATTCGCCACTTAAAAATTGTCCTTTTTTAACGTTTACTATTTTATTGGTTGCAGCTGCAGCTACCAATAAATCAGTTTGTCTGCATAAAAAAGCCGGTATTTGTAAGATATCTATAAATGGGGCTGCCATCGCTGCTTCTTCATGTGCATGGATATCGGAAGTAGTGGGTAAATGATACGTGTCGCCCACTTTTTTTATGAGCGATAAGCCATTGTCATCGCCAATTCCTGTAAATGAATTGGCACTGGTTCTATTGGCTTTTCTATAACTTGCTTTAAATACGTAAGGTATACCCAATGTCTTACAAGTTGCAGCAACAGAATCAGCAATTTCCATCACTATTTCTTCACTTTCAACAACACATGGTCCTGCAATCAAAAAAAATGAATCAGGGTTATATTGCTGTTTGCTGAATAAATCTTGTAAAAAAAATGGCAACATAGATAAAAATTTAAAAGTAAAAATTAAAAAGTAAAACCGGAATCATCAATTATCAATTGTCAATTATCAATTATCAATTAATAATTAATAACCCTCAAAATTAAACATTTTACTATTCATCATAAAATTAACTATCAGTCATTCCTTTTTTGTTTCTTTGCGCTTTAAATGATTTAACATGCCATCCAGGAAAGATAAGATATTAGTAATTGGTGCATCAGGACAAATAGGGGTTGAATTAACATTGGCATTGCGCAAGCAATACGGTAACAATAATGTAGTTGCTTCTGATTTAAGAGAAGAAAATCCATTGTTAAAAGGATCCGGACCCTATGTGAGTCTAGATGTGATGAATAAGGAAATGTTACATGTACAGGTAATTCGTCAAAATATCACTCAAATATATTTATTAGCTGCAATTTTATCTGCAACAGGGGAGAAGAATCCCAACCTTGCCTGGCACCTCAATATGCAGGGTTTGCTGAATGTATTGGATATTGCTCGGGAAGAGAAATTACACAAGGTTTATTGGCCAAGTAGTATTGCTGTATTCGGTCCAACTTCACCTAAGGTGAATTGTCCACAAAAAACGGTCATTGAACCTTCAACGGTATATGGTATCAGTAAATATGCGGGGGAGTTTTGGTGTAACTATTATCACCAACGTTATGGCGTTGATGTAAGAAGCATCCGTTATCCGGGGTTAATCAGTTACAAATCTGCACCAGGTGGCGGCACTACAGACTATGCTGTTGAAATATATACGGAAGCAATTGATCACAAAAAGTACAATTGTTTTTTGGCAGAAGATACCTATTTGCCGATGATGTATATGCCCGATGCTATAAGGGCAACATTAGAATTAATGAACGCTCCTGCAAACCAAATAACTGTTCGTACTTCTTACAATGTTGCCGGCATGAGTTTTTCTCCAAAAGAAATTGCAGCCAGTATTCAAGCACATATCCCCGAATTTACCATGCAGTATAAGCCCGATTATCGCCAGGAAATTGCTAACAGTTGGCCTCAAAGCATAGATGATAGCTATGCAAAAAAAGATTGGGGCTGGAAGCCCCAATACGATTTGCCTAAAATGACGGCAGATATGTTAATAAACCTTAAGTCTAAAATCTAATACCTAATCCTAAATTAATCCCTCGAATACCAGCCCATGGCCCATCTGACATGATTTTTGCACCACTGCCATTAACTGTTGAGGTGAATTTAAAAGGATTTGCCTGTATTTCACTCAAATTAGTTCTTAATGCATTTTGTTCATCGGTATTTAATGTAGTGGCAAAATTTAAGTCTCCCTTACTTGTTCCATAATGTCCACCAATGATTTGAAAATCAAGCACTACTTTTGTTGCTATGTGAAATTGGTAGCCAATCATTAAACCCGGACTAGTAGACTTTATTTTTCCAGTCATTAGCGCTTCCTTGGTAATTGCGGTGGGTGTACCTTCATTTACAGTGTATTTAACTGGAAGGGTAATATCAAATGTTGCAAAACGAACATATGGTGCAAAATAAAACCCTCTCATTTTTCTGAGTCCTAAATAAATTCTGGCTTCTGGTGTAATAGCTGTATTACCTATTTCTAATTTTGAAAAATCAATATCATTACTACTGATTTGATCTCTCAGTAAATCCTGATAAGGTAAAGTCCCTTTAGGCATTGTTCTATAACTTACAGAGAACGAAATATTTTTAAATATATGTCTCTCAAAAGTAAAGTGATAGTTCTTAAAAGCCATCGATGCAACATTCCATTTAACAATGTTTTTACCGCCTATCAAACGCTGTGATTGCGCTAAAAAGGGAATGCAAACTAGTAATACCATTAATTTTTTCATATGTTTTTTTTTGGTCTTATGAAACTTGCTCATATTCAGGTCGATTAAAAAGCACCAATGTTATGGCTTATTTCATAGTTATTGGAGGGGGTTTAATTATCAACTAAGTCTTGTATGGTTCGGTTTTCTAAAACTTTTAAAGTACTGTCTCTTACTTCAATCATTATTTTATTTAAACCACATTTCTTTTCATTACAGTCTGTACATTTTTTATAAAAATTCAAACTAACGCAGGGTAGGAGTGCAATTGGCCCTTCAATCAATCGCATAATCGTTGCCAATTGTATTTTATCCGGATCCAAGTTTAAAAAATAACCACCTCCTTTGCCTTTTTTACTGTTTAAAATGCCCGCTTTTTTTAATTCCAATAAAATAGATTCAAGGAATTTGATGGGTATTTTTTTCTTATCAGCAATACTAGCGATTAGTATAGGCCCCTCTTTATGCTGCTCCGCCATGTAAGTAAGCGCTTTTAATGCATATTGAGTTTTTTTTGCCAGCATATTATACTACGTTAAGATTTATTTAATAAATATTACAATCCCAATACATCTTTCATGCCAAAAATACCTTTGTGTTTACATGCAAAGGCTGCTGCTCTTACTGCACCTCCGGCAAAGCCAATTCGATTATGTGCGGTGTGTATAATTTCAATGTCATCAATAACAGATGAATACTTAACATAATGTGTACCCGGTGCTGGGTCAACTCGTTCAGATATAATTGTTAAGGAAGTTTCATCTTGTGCTGCATCACCATTGTTCCATCCCTTTTTTCTGGTGATTCTTTCCAATACCTGCTCCGCTAATGTAATTGCAGTGCCACTTGGGGCGTCTTTTTTTTCGGTATGATGAATCTCTTTCATCGTCACATCATATTCTGCGTAATTGTTCATCAATGTAGCCAAGTGTTTGTTTACCTCAAAAAATAAATTCACTCCAATACTATAATTACTTGCATAAACCAATGTGCCTTGGTTTAATTCGCAATAAGCTTTTACCATTTCCCATTCACTTAACCATCCGGTAGATCCGCTAACAACAGGTATGCCATATTCAATACATTTTTTGATATTGTCAACCGCACTATGCGGTCCGGTAAACTCAATAGCAACATCAGCTTTCTGAATATTTGCTGCAGTAAAGTCGTGCACGTTATTGATGTCTATTTTTAACACAATTTCATGTCCATTTTCAACCGCAATAGATTCGATGGCCTTGCCCATCTTACCATAACCAATTAATGCAATTCTCATAAAAACTATAAATTATACAATAAAAATTTAAAAATAAATTAAAAAATAAAATCGCGCCCATGAGCGCTATTGCGACAAGTCAAATCCTACTTAAAATAGCCCCCTTTGCCTGGCTATTTGCCAATATTTTTGGGTTTTCTAATTGGATCTTTTAAACTGATACGCATTGTTAAAACCGGACTTTTTGTAATTGCATTGATCTGCGGATGAATTTGCATACTCAAATCATCACTTACATTAAAATGTTTTAAATGCCCAAATACTGTTGCATCAACAACTTGAAGCCCCCACGCCAAAATAATCCAAAGGATAGAATAGTCCCTATTTCTACGAAACATATTCCTGTAATTCTGCAAAGAATAGATATTTAAGTTAACCAGTTCCGGATCAATAGAGGCAATTGCACTGCTGTCGCCCAATTGTGCATTGTATCTGGCCTCATAGGCAAACTTGGTTTTCTTATAATAGTCATTGTTATATATATAAGTAACAGCTGGTATGGCTATTACTCCCCAGGCAAGTGGTATTTTCCAATATTCTCTGTTGTATGCCTGCCCCCATCCCGGTATCATTGCAGAACGTCTTGTAGCTCTCTGCGGAATGTGTTTACTAAGCCACAATGAATCTTTTTGTTTTTTGGTCAATATGCTTGCGGGCGACAACAGTTGAGGAGCTGAAAGTATTCCTGCGCTGTCTTTTGATGAAGTTGCTTTTTCTGCAACTTGTGCATTTATCGAATAATTACTTACACTTAATAGTAAAAAGAGTATGCATACTGTAATTGAATTCCTGCGCATTAGCTCACCGTTACGTTCATTAAATCCAATATTTTATTCAATTCATCCAATGAAAAATATTCAATATTAATATTTCCGTATCCTTTTTTATTGTGTGTCATTTTAATTTTAGTGCCAAAATGTGCTGCCAACTGTTTTTCAACTTTTTGGTAAGCAGGCGGTAAGTCTGATTTAGCTGGAGCCGACGCTGATCCGGATCCTTGTTTATCTGCTTTATAAAGCTTTCTTACCAATTCTTCAGTTTGACGAACACTCAATTCTTTTTGCTGAATTTCTTTAAAAACAAATAATTGTTTGTCGACCGTGTCTATATTTACCAATGCTCTGGCATGTCCCATCGATAAACTATTGTTTCTAACTGCTGATAAAATATCAGGAGGTAATTTCAACAAACGTATATAATTGGTAACGCTACTTCTGTCTTTGCCCATTCGCTCAGCAACCTGTTCTTGCGTATAATTCAACTCCTCCATCATGCGCTTGTAATGCAAAGCCAATTCTATTGCATTTAAGTCTTCACGCTGAATATTTTCTAATAAGGCTAATTCTAATAACTGCTGATCATTGGCTTCTCTAACATAAGCCGGTACATCTTTTAACCCGGCTAACTTTGATGCCCTAAATCTTCTCTCACCAGCAATTAATTGATATTTTCCGGAAGCTAGTTTGCTTACGGTGAGCGGTTGTATGATATCGTGTAGCTTAATAGAAATAGATAACTCCTGTAAAGCTTTTTCATCAAAATCTCGGCGAGGTTGTTTGGGATTTACCTGTATATCACTAATAGGAATTCTGCTGGTAGTGGTTACTTTATCTACCACCTCCGTTTTTAAAGTCCCTTCATTCGTTTTTAAATCATCATTAATATTTTGTAAAAGGGAACGTAATCCCTTCCCAATCATTTCCTTGCCTTGCTTTGCTGAATTATTTTGCTTCGGTGTGCTCATATATTACTCTATTATACGCTCTTCGTTCGATATCTTAGTCATTCCGTTTTTCTGTAAAATCTCTTTGGTTAAATTCAGATAATTAACCGTTCCCTTACTTTCTGCGTCAAAAAGTATTACTGGTTTACCAACACTTGGCGCTTCACTTAAACGGGTATTCCGGTGAATAATGGTATCAAATACCATCTCATCAAAGTGTCTTCTGACTTCACTTACCACCTGATTACAAAGTCTTAATCTGCCATCATACATGGTCATCAAAATTCCTTCAATCTGCAGCTCAGGGTTTAATCTGCTTTGTACAATTTTAATCGTATTCAATAGTTTCCCTAATCCTTCCAACGCAAAAAACTCACATTGTACAGGAATCATTACACTATCAGAAGCAACTAATGAATTGACGGTAATTAATCCTAAGGAAGGGGAGCAATCTATTATGATAAAATCATATTTATCCTTTACCGGATCTAATATGTTCTTCATTACATTTTCCCTATTGGGATAACTGATCATTTCTAATTCGGCTCCTACCAAATCAATATGTGAAGGCATAACATCCAGATTGGGGATGTCGCTTTTTAAAATAACTTCCGTTGCGGAAACATTGTTTACCATACAGTCATATAAACTATTGGTAATATTGTGTAGGTCAAAACCAACTCCGGTAGTACTATTTGCCTGAGGGTCGGCATCCACCAATAATGTCTTAAATTCAAGAACCGCAAGGCTCGCTGCGACATTGATTGCAGTGGTAGTTTTCCCAACGCCTCCCTTCTGATTGGCTACTCCAATTACTCTTCCCATAATTTTAGTTGCTTTTTGCTTTTTTGCAAGCCTACAAAAATACATTATCGGTTACAGCTATCAAACATTATTTGATAAACTACCTGAATAAATCATGTTAAGTTTTCAACATTAGTCAACCTAAAGCCTATTTTTACTGTTAATTTATATAGATTAATTTTGATATTTATATTATTCAATGCTTTTTTATGAGGAATACCGGTTTTTTTTGGATCATTGCATTAGTTGTTTTTTTAGTGGATTATTATGTTTTTCAGGCGGTTAAAGTCGTTTCACAACCTTTATCTGAAAAATGGCGAACGATTACCCATGTAAGTTATTGGTGTATTTCAATACTTACCCTGTCAACGATGTTACTTTTCCCCTATTTACAGTTCTTACAGCATTCGAAACTGTTTAGGAATTATTTTTTTACTATTATGATGGGCTTGTTTTTTGCTAAACTAATTGGTTCACTTATTTTTTTAACAGACGACTTACGAAGAAGTATACCTTGGGTGGTTAGTAAAGCATTGAATAATAATAAGTTAGCACTTTCGGATGATGGACAGATGCTTTCCAGATCAGCTTTTTTAAGTTGGATCGGTTTTGGCTTGGGAGGCAGTTTATTTGGTACTTTATTGGTGGGATTTAGTAATAAATACAATTACCAGGTTAAAAAAATTACCCTTCATTTCGATAATCTTCCCAAGTCTTTCCATAAGTTCAAATTGGTTCATATTAGTGATATTCATAGCGGGAGTTTGCAGGATGTAACAGCTGTAAATAAAGGCATTGATTTAATTCTTCAGCAGCAGCCCGATTTGATTTTATTTACAGGAGATTTAGTGAACGACCGTGCTGATGAGATGAACGATTTTCAAGCTGTTTTTGCAAAATTAAAAGCACCAATGGGGGTATTCAGCACATTAGGTAATCATGATTATGGTGATTATGTTTCATGGCCTTCTGCTGCGGCTAAAATTGAAAATTTAGAAAGATTGAAACAAGTTCATGCCAATATGGGATGGCGTTTGTTGATGAATGAACATCAAATCTTAGAAAAAAATGGAGAAAAAATAGCATTGATGGGTATTGAAAACTGGGGCGCTAAAGGTCGGTTCCCCAAGTATGGTAAAATGAGTCTGGCTCACCCAGGTACCGAATCCATCCCTTTTAAAATATTAATGAGCCATGATCCTAGTCATTGGGACGCAGAAGTAAAAACGAAGTACCCAGATATTGATATTACTTTATCAGGCCA
>CANHJH010000006.1 GCA_947460365.1 Sphingobacteriia bacterium
ACTATCGCTTCGTATAAATCCATTAATTAAATCTCTTACCGGACTTACATTTCGTTTTAAAACGATGAGCTCTTTGCGCAATGCGTTTATTTCTGCCAATGATCTTTTATTACTGCTACGGATAATAATGTCTTCTAAAAATTCTATTCGCTCTCCAATTTTTTCCATCACCAAATAGTAATTGTCTACAATCATATCTAGCATGGCATAACAGAGATAATCGGCTCCGGATGTTCTTAACTTACTCCCGGCAATTTTTAGTTTTTCTCTGATCGGATTAAAAACATCTCGTCCGGCATCTTCCTGAAATGAAAAAACAAATTGATGACCCAATACAATACTAATTTGCTCTGTTTCTACTGTACCCGTTTTATCATTAAAGTACAACATGTTTAATAGGCAATATAAAACCGGAGAGAGATTGTCCATTTTAGGACGTTGCCCAATACTTAATATATCTTCTATAATTAAATAGTGAATGCCAAAGTGGTTACAGGCCGCTTCTACGTCTTTTTTTCTGATGCCATCTACATTAATCCAACTGATTTTATTATTATCTCTACATTCAAATGTTTCATTTATTTCACTGAATTTTTTTTCATTAAACTGCTCCGCATTATAATCATATACATGCACATGAATATCAGCAGCTTCTTCTCGAATAGGTGCTGCTGTTGGGTTTACCAAAAAAATATCGCGCGTTCTTTTGGTATTAAATAAGGATAATACATTAAAATATTTGAGGTATTTATGCTGTGCCATTATTTTTAAAGATAGCTTAAGGTCGGTTTACAAAGGCCTAATCCAAATATTTCTAAATGCAACCGGATTGCCACCATCAAACCCATGATCTTGTAACATAAGCTGCTCTTTACTTTTATGTGCTTTATAAGATGGCAGTCCAATCCACTCAACGTTGCCTTTAACTTTTACATTGTTTTGTATCAACACGCCATTATGAAATACGGTAAAGCGTGCAGAGTCTTGCAATGCCCCATTGGCACTAAATACCGGTGCAGTAAATACCACATCATACGACTGCCACTCGCCCGGCTTTTTTGCTGCATTTACTAATGGAATATGTTGTTTGTAAATACTACCCGCTTGTCCGTTTACATAAGTAGGGTTATTGTAAGCATCCAATATTTGCAACTCATAACGACCCATTAAATATACACCGCTGTTTCCGCGTGTTTGTCCCTCACCGGCAATTTCAGCCGGACTCTTCCATTCAATATGTAACTGGCAACTTCCAAATGCCTCTTTTGTTTGAATACTACCAGATCCTTTCACTACGTTTAAAACGCCTTGTGCATCTATTTTCCAGCCGGGTTCGGTGCCGTCGGTTTTTTGCCAACTTTTTGTATCCGTTCCATTAAACAATATAATCGCATCCGATGGTGCGTCGCTGTTGGTTTGACCTGGGGTAACTTTTACAGGAACCGGTTTCCACTCTTCTGTTTTAGCTGCTTCTCTAAAAATACTGTCTTGCTTAGGGTCTTTTTGCGCAATCAAACTTTGGGTAACAGCCATACAAACCAGCAATGCAATCAACTTTTTTTTCATGTGTATTTGTTTTTTAATGGTCGTATGAAATTCACTTATTCTTTTATTTACTGTTGATATGTAAATTTTATTAAATAGCTTGTTTCATTGATAGGTTTTTTTCTAATAAAATTGAATGTATATAAAAAAAATTTAGTCACCTAAAGAAAAACCCTTTATGGAAGATTTGATACCCTTCATGTTTAAAAATGACCGTTTCATATAAAAAATGAGGTGTTTCTAAATATTTGTTTTGATTTTAATATAAATAACACGGTGAAATTTTATTAAAAACAGGTATAAATACGCTGAATTATTTACTTAATTTACAAATTAATGATGTTTATGCAGAATTGTTTATAAATAAAATTAGCCATGAATATGCGAAAAATTACCCTTTTAATTGGTGCTAATCAAACGGTTTTTAGAGTTGGTTTAAATTCATTATTACAGCATGTTCCCGAATTAGAAATAATAGGGGAAGCCAACAATGCGAGTGCTTTGGTTGAAAAAGCCTTTACATTAAAACCGGATATTGTTTTAACTGATACAGAATTATTGGTAATTGATGATGTTGACACCACCAATGCATTACTGAATCAGCTGCCAGACAGTAGACTTATTGCTATGTGTTCTAGTGTTAAAGACGCTACTATTCTTCGTCTTCTGGAACTGGGCGTATTGAGTTGTTTAGCAAAAACAGCGGATGAAGCGGAGATTTATGAAGCCATACAAACAGTGTACAGAGGCAAACCTTTTTTCTGTAAAGAGATATTACCTCGACTAAACGATCTGTTTACCAAAAAATATACCGGAGGTACGCCCAAATATATCATTGACTTTAGCAATAGAGAACGAGATATTATGCAATTAATTTGCATGGAATACACCAGCAAAGAAATTGCCGATAAATTATACCTAAGCAAGCGAACCGTTGAAGGCCATAGAACTAAAATAATGCACAAAATCGGTGCTAAAAGTATTGCCCGGATAATTACATACGCGATTGAATATGGCATTTATAGCACCGCTTCTTAAGCCTTAAACGCCCACCTTAATCGGTATGCAATAGTTCAACGACTCCTGAACGCTCGCATCTGAAGCTGTTGACTCCATGTATTTTTTGTTCAAATACTGGTGATAACGTTGCTGTTTATTGCCATTAAATAAAAAATACGCTAATCGCACATCAAGCCACTTTTCAATACTTTTTAATAAACCTATCATGTCAATTTGTTTTATTGTTTGATGGTTTTTCTTTCAGGATATAAGGATTAAACCATCAACATTTACGAAATAACACTTTCAATGCATTATTAAAAATGATAATGGACAATAAATATACTGATAGTTATTAGATTTATTATATATAAATGGAAATATTTATTAATTTTTATAAATATTTCTTTAAAATGGGCGGCTGAAGTGGTTTTTTTGTTGTTTTATTGATATTTTATGGGTGTTTTGTATCCTTACCGTCTATGCAAACAATCTTGCGGTATCCGATTGCTACAGGAAGATTTAGCCTAATTTGTGCATCCTTTTAATTCGGTTATATATGTTGGCTAAAAAACAGTTTTTACACACCATCCGGTTATATGCTTGGTGTTTGCTGGTTGCCTGTAATGGCGTTAGTTCTATAAACAATACCGCACAACCCACTACTCAACTTAAAAAAATCAATGTAATTGCTTGTACCAAAGGAATGCCCGAAGCAGACAGCACCCTTTATGTACATGGAGGCGCCGCTGCATTTGAACCTACGATTGAAAACATTACCAATAAAAAAATTCCTGTTGTTGCCAATATGGTATGGATTCCTGGTGGCACTTTTAGTATGGGTGCACCCAATCCAGTTGGCATATCTAACGGAGGTAATCACGCCATGGAAGATTGCAGACCCATTCATCGGGTAAAAGTACATGGCTTTTTAATGGATGAACATGAAGTTACCAATGAGGCTTTTGCTGCTTTTGTAAAAGCTACCGATTACAGAACCATTGCCGAGCAAACGCCCACTCAGGAAGAGTTTCCGGATGCCTCACCCGAAATGCTTAAAGCTGGTTCGGTTGTTTTTTCTCCTCCAACAGATGCCGTTTCGCTCAACGATTATTTACAATGGTGGAGTTATGTACCCGGCGCTAACTGGAAACATCCGGAAGGCCCTAACAGCTCTATTAAAGGAAAAGAAAAATATCCGGTAGTGCACATTGCCTGGGAAGATGCTGTTGCGTATGCTACCTGGGCCGGCAAAAGATTACCCACCGAAGCCGAATGGGAATTTGCTGCTCGTGGCGGATTAACCGGAAATATGTTTGCATGGGGTAATCAATTTAAACCCAACGGTAATTACATGGCCAATAATTTTCAGGGGCAGTTTCCGAATAATAATTCCGGAGCGGACGGGTTTACAGGTATTGCACCCGTAAAAAAATATCCGGTGAATGGGTATGGATTGTATGATATTGCTGGGAATGTTTGGGAATGGTGCGCAGACTGGTATAGAAATGATTATTACCAAACACTTCAACCAAAAGGTGTTGCCGATAATCCACCAGGACCATCAGATAGTTTTGATCCCGATGAGCCCGGCGTGAAGAAAAAAGTGCAACGCGGCGGCTCCTTCCTTTGCACCGATCAGTATTGTAGCCGCTATATGATGGGTACCAGGGGCAAGGCCGATTGGCGAACCGGTACCAATCACTCCGGATTTAGATGTGTGAAAGATGTGGTACAGTAATATCTTCGCGCTTTGCTATGGGCTCCTCACTGGTTTTCATGTGTTGTTTAATTACTAAAAACAGTGGTTTAATGTGGAGAAAAGTTAATTGTTCCAAAATCAATGTGATTTAGTTGTTTTTCTGTATTTTCAATGTACAACCTGTCTATATGCTTAACGAAATAGTCAATTACTTCAGCACCATACCCAGTTTACACCGCGCAATTATACTTGCTGGTGGTATTACATTTTTTTGGATTATTGAAGGAGCCATCCCTTTGTTTGGTTTTTCTTACCAAAAATGGAAACATGCTTCCATTAATATCTTTTTTACCATTACTACAATTGTTATCAATTTTGCATTTGCACTGGTGATGGTTAAATCCAGCGACTGGGCAATTGCGCATCATATCGGCATCTTAAATTTGGTAGAATTGCCGCTTTGGGTAAGCATGATTGGAGGGTTGTTACTGCTCGATTTAATTGGTGCATATTTCATTCATTTTATTGAGCATAAAATTAAATGGATGTGGAAGTTTCACATGGTACACCATGCCGATACACATGTAGATACTACCACCGCCAATCGCCATCATCCCGGCGAAAGCGTGTTCAGAGCCGTTTTTACCATTATGGGGGTAGTTATTTGCGGGGCTCCTATGTGGTTGGTTATGTTATACCAAAGTATTAGTGCCGTGCTTTCTCAATTTAACCATGCCAATATGCGTTTACCGCTTTGGCTAGACAATGCCATTAGCTGGATTATTGTTTCCCCTAATATGCATAAAGTGCATCACCACTATTTACAGCCTCAAACCGATAGTAACTTCGGCAATATTTTTTCTATCTGGGATCGGATTTTTGGAACATTTAACTATACCCCTATCGAACAAATCCGTTATGGGTTAGATGTTTTAAATGATGCTACAGATGAACAATTGACCTATCAGTTAAAAATCCCTTTCGATAATTCTATTAAAACACATTACTAAATCGGGTTTTGAGTGCATCTTTGCACAAAGTATTTGTATGAAGATTGTTGCAATGATACCGGCACGATATGCTGCTACCCGTTTTCCTGCTAAGCTGATGCAAATGCTGGGTAACAAATCCGTTATTCGTCATACTTACGATAATACCATGGCCACCGGATTATTTACCGATGTGGTGGTGGTTACCGATAGTGCTATTATTTTCAATGAAATTACCGGCAATGGTGGTAAAGCTATCATGAGCCTTAAAAACCACGAAAGCGGGAGTGATAGAATTGCCGAAGCTGCTTCCAACCTAGACGTAGACATCATTGTAAATGTTCAGGGTGATGAGCCTTTTGTGCAAAAAGATCCCCTCGAAAAACTATTAGCTGTTTTTACCGATGAAAAAGTTCAAGTAGCTTCTTTAATGCAAGTGCTTAAAGAGCAAGCGTTGATTGAAGATGCCAACTACGTAAAAGTAGCGGTTGACCGAAATATGAATTCGTTATTTTTCTCGCGCAGCGTTATTCCTTATCCCAGAAGTAAAGAGGTGGTTACTACCTATTACGAACATATTGGGGTTTATGCTTTTCGCAAACAAGCACTACTCAATTTCACCTCATGGCCAATGACACCTTTAGAAGCTGCTGAAAAAATTGAATGTTTACGCTACCTTGAATATGGCGTTCCTTTAAAAATGGTACTCACCCAATACATGGGCGTTGAAATAGATACGCCGGAAGATTTAATAAAAGCCACTAAACTATTATAGCTTTTCATATAAACCCCGTAGCTTTTCGCGAGTCATTGTTTTTTCCCAATCCTTGCCTAAGGCGTTCTCCCACAACGGTTTCATTCCCAATGATACATTAATCATGGTATCGAATTGCTCATCGGTTAAGCCCTTACAAATACCTTGTGGGATTGCTATATTATTCTTCTCCACCATGTATTTAAACTCTTTTACACCGGCAGGATAATATTCTTCCAAATGATTCATTACAATACAATTTCCAACACCATGCTTAGTACCCAATAAATAACTCAACCCGTAACTTACCGCATGCGCTACACCCACCTGTGAATAAGCAATACTCATCCCTCCTGCATATGATGCCATCATTAATTGATCATCACACTCCTCATCCCAATGATTTTTATCTACAAAGACTTTCTGACAAAGTTGTAAGGCCTTCTCTCCATAGCTTTTGCTGAACTCGTTTAAGAAGGTTCCCTCTAAACTTTCAATACAATGAATATAACAATCCATGCCTGTATAAAAACGCTGGTTTACCGGGGCGTCTTTTGTTAATTCAGGATCTAAAACAATCTGATCAAATGGCGTAAAATCGCTGTTCATACCCAGCTTACGTGTTGGGCCTGTTAATACCGTTGTGCGGCTTACTTCTGCGCCAGTACCGCTTAATGTGGGTATACCAGCTTTATAAACTCCTGCCTGTTGAACCAAATCCCATCCCTGATAATCGGCCGATGAGCCGGGGTTGGTCATCATTAAAGAAACCGCTTTAGCTAAGTCGAGGGTTGATCCACCCCCAATGCCAATTACACCACTTATCGTACCAAATTCATCTTTTAAAGATTTAGCCAACGCATCTACCTGCGTAGTCTTTGGTTCATAGGTTACATCTGCTAAAATAACTTTATCTTTTCCACGCAATGGAATTCTGGAGATCAATGGTTTCCCGTCAAAAAAATGATCTACTAAAAATATCATAGGAGCATCGCCCTTTCGCTGCGGTGCTAATATTTCATCTAACTGATTAAAACTACCGCGGCCATATACCACGTAACTCACCATTTTAAAATTTCTGAAACTCATATAAGGTGTTTTTCTATTTACAAAGATGCAAATTATTTTATTATGGGACGATTAATTGAAATAAGGTATTGTTTTATACGTAGAATGCGCAGACAGACCAATAGCGCAGTCGTTGGTGTTCGATGTATATCGTTGCAAACTGTATGCATTTTTATTCTATGATTTTATTGGTTGTTAGCCAATTGGTTAACCTATCGAACCATGCTTCTTTTGCCATAGCATTATGTAGACCAAAACCATGGCCGCCATTTTGATAAAAATGTGCTGCTACGGGTATATTGTTTTTAATGAGTGCTTCATAATAACGAAGGCTGTTTAATATCGGTACCGCTTTGTCGTCGGCTGCGTGAACCATAAATGTTATGGGCGTTTGGGAGGACACGTTTAATTCATTTGAAAATTTTTGCGTAACCGCCTCGCTGGGGTTGTTCCCTAATAAATTATTTCTAGATCCAATATGGGTAAATGTTTTATCCATAGTAATTACAGGATAAATTAACATAGAAAAATTAGGACGCAATGAAGTGTTGGCCTGATTGTCTATTACTTTTTCTGAAAATCTTGTCGCAAGGGTACTTGCCAAATGTCCACCCGCTGAATAGCCCAATACACCAATCAAATTTGGGTTTACACCCCATGTATCAGCTTTCTCTCTAACAATTTTTATGGCCTGCTGCACATCCTGAAATGCAACCAACTCCTTCTGTAAGCTGATGCTATCGGAGGGTAATCTGTAAATTAACACAAAAGCTGAAACACCAATGGCATTAAACGCTTTTGCCGTTTCAGCTCCTTCGTGCCCGGCAGCTAGCCTGGCATAGCCACCACCCGGACAAATAATTACAGCCGCTTTGGTGGCATTGGGGTGTGGTGCGATGTATGGAATAAGGCGTGGTTGGGTAACGTTGGCGTAGCTAACATGCCCATTTCCAAAATGTTCAATATGTTCTTTTACTTGATTTGGAATGCTATTGGGAATGTTACCGGTATATAAATTCATTTCTTGTGCTTCACTAAATTTAGCCAAAACAGATACTAGTAGCAAAAAAATTATATTCATTTGTATGGTTGATGATTGGTTTTTATATATATCGCCTTCTTTCTTTACCCACTTTTTGCTTGCGGTATTTTGATGTTCAATCCCCCCTTAAAGCCTCCCTACTTACTGCATGCTTTGTAACTCTTTTTGTAACCTAAACATTTCATCTCTTAACCTGGCAGCTTCTATAAAATCAAGGTCTTTGGCGGCTTTCTCCATTAACTTCTTGATTTTTTGAATGGCTTTTTCCATTTGTGGAATGGTAGCGTACGACTCCTGCTCATCTGCCGCTTTAGTAACAACCAGTTGTTCGTCTTGTTGCAGCGCATACGGATTAGACGGATCGTATCCTTTAATATCTAATACCGATGTTTGTGCAAATACTTGCTCCTTACTTTTAGAAACCGTGGTAGGCACTATATTGTGTTGAATATTGTATGCGATCTGTTTTTCTCTTCTGCGATTGGTTTCGTCGATGGTGCGCTGCATGCTCATGGTCATTTTATCGGCATAAAAAATTACCGTTCCATTTACATTACGTGCCGCCCTGCCGGCTGTTTGTGTTAGCGATCGCTCATTCCGTAAAAAGCCTTCTTTATCGGCATCTAAAATAGCCACCAACGATACTTCGGGTAAATCTAATCCCTCCCTTAATAAGTTTACGCCTACCAATACATCTATTACGCCCAAACGCAGGTCGCGCAAAATTTCTACGCGCTCTAACGTATCTACATCACTGTGTATGTATTTAGATTTAATATTGATGCGGCCCAAATATTTGTCCATCTCCTCGGCCATGCGTTTGGTTAAGGTTGTCACCAAAACTCGGTCACCACGTTTCACGCGGTCATCAATTGCATCTAACAAATCGTCAATCTGGTTAACGCTGGGTCTTATTTCTATTGGAGGATCTAACAAACCTGTTGGACGAACCACCTGCTCTACTACTACGCCACCGGTTTGTTCTAACTCATACTCTCCGGGGGTGGCGCTTACAAAAATGGTTTGGCCGATTATACTTTCAAATTCATGAAAGTTCAATGGACGGTTATCGATGGCGCTGGGTAACCTGAATCCATATTCTACCAATACCAGTTTTCTGCTTCTATCGCCGCCATACATACCGGCAATCTGCGGTATGGTTTGATGGCTCTCATCTATCACACATAAAAAATCTTTCGGGAAATAATCAAGCAAACAAAATGGACGAGTGCCGGGTTTTCTTCTATCAAAAAATCTTGAATAATTTTCTATACCGCTGCAATAGCCTAATTCGCGAATCATTTCTAAATCGTATTCAACACGTTCTTTAATTCTTGCAGCTTCCTCTCTTTTACCGATCGATTTAAAGTATTCTACTTGCGCCATCATTTCATCTTGTATCTCATGCATTACTTCAACAATCATGTCTTTCGGCGCTAAATATAAATTGGCCGGAAAAATAGCTGCGGTATCCATCACGCCAATGCGCTTACTGGTTTCGGTTTCAATGCTTTCAATTTCTTCTATTTCATCACCAAAGAACGTAATGCGGTAACTAAAATCAACATAGGGTAAATTAATATCGATGGTGTCGCCTTTCACACGAAATGTACCTCTGGTAAAATCGCCCTGCGACCGATTGTATAAAGCGTTTACCAACGAATGCAAAAAAGCTTGTCGGGCAATGACTTGTCCCTTTTCAATTCTAATGATTCCATTAGCATATTCGGTAGGGTTGCCCATACCATAAATACAACTTACGCTGGCCACTACAATAATATCTCTTCTTCCACTAAGAAGTTGGGACGTGGCTTGTAAACGAAGCTTATCTAGTTCTTCATTGATGCTTAAATCTTTTTCGATGTACACATTACTCACCGGCATGTAGGCTTCGGGTTGGTAATAATCGTAGTAACTTACAAAATAGCCTACTGCATTTTCCGGAAAAAACTGTTTAAATTCTCCGTACAATTGCGCCACCAAGGTTTTGTTATGGGTAAGAACCAACGTGGGTCGTTGTACATTTTGAATGAGGTTGGCAATGGTAAATGTTTTACCACTACCCGTTACGCCTAATAAGGTTTGAAATTGTTCTCCCTCATTCAATCCATCGGTTAATTGTTGAATAGCGCTGGGCTGATCGCCGGCAGGAGTATATGCAGAATGGAGCTTAAAAGGCATATTGCAAATTACTGAAAAAGAGGGAGAAGTCTTTGCTTATCACCTAGCGATCCTTTCATATATCAGCTTTTTGTCTTTGTTGATAAATGGTAGAATATATGTAGAAATAGCATTACTAGAAACAAGGTCAATTTTTTTGTGTAGCTGATCTTCAAGATCAAGCTTCATATTTACAAAACCAAGACCAATATGTTTTGTGTAATCCAGTTCAACAAGTATATCAATATCACTATTTTTATTTCCTTCCTCTCTTGCAAACGAACCAAATAAAAAAGCTCTCACTACGGGTTTTCCCTGAAAGTAATCATGAATTATTTTGATTTCTTGATTAGAAAGTTTCATATAATAAAGTTAGGGGTTTATTTTATAATATTAAATATTTGAAACTCACTAATCATTATATAATGTTTACGTGTTTTATGTGAAAGTTTATTTTACTTATAATCGCTAAAAATGAAAACGCCAATTAGTTTCGATGCTATTCTTTCTATGTATTACATTCAGATTTTTCACGTGCTTTTGTTGTTAGATTTTTCTAATATGAATGGTGTGCATTAAATTGCTCAACCACTAATTGTACAGCATAATTTTCATTGATTGTTTGCATTTCGATACATTCTATTATTAAATGTATGTAGTGGTCTGATACTGTTTTTAAATCATCTATTATTATTTGGTTGTTGATTGTTTTATTGATTTCAAATACGGGTTGTGTTTGATTAGGGTCTATAAAAAGATGTATGGGGAAAGTTTTTTCAAGCAACGCAGGCGAATTAATTACATTGTTTTTACTTGCCTTACATAATAATTTTCCCCTCAACTGAATCATTGCACTTAGTTGCGTCCAATGGGTTTTATTTGTATCTTCTTGTACCAATGATATGGTTGATATGTGCACAAAGCTATCCGGTGCATGTAATTGAAAGATGATTGAGGGAGTAGTTGGGGTTAGTGTAAGGGTTTGCATAGAGTTGTTTTAATTAATTGATGGCGTTGTGTTGTTTGTTTTATTATTGGTTATACCTGATTGGCCAACATCATTTCACCCCTACGGGGCTTGGGTTTTGGGGTCAATTATTCATTCTATTATGATGTTGCCCCGCTGGGGCTTGTTCATTTGCCTTCCACAATTGCTATCTGTTCTGCCATCAACTCGTAACGCTGTTAAATCAATTGATTGATTTGGTTTTCTATTATGATGTTGCCCGCTGGGGCTTGTTCATTTGCCTTTCACTTTTGCAATCTCATACTTCGTCAATTCATACAACAGATAAACCATTTGGATAATTTATCTTTCGAAAACGAAATGCAGCTCCGGAGGAGCGATATCATAATAGCAGGTTTGAATCATAGATTTATTAAGCTCCGGAGGAGCGATATCATCCAACCCATTCAAAAAGATATTTTTCATCGTATTCAACATTAAATTTTTGTAATAAATCAAGATATTCCTCTTTAAATGTTTTCTTTTGATGATGTTGCTCCTGATTATTTATGTAGGCCATTACGTTATCTAATTGTGATTGTGCGTAAGAAAATGCACCAAACCCTTCCTGCCATTGAAATTTTTCTTTTATTAATCCTTTTTCATTTATCCATTTTGATGTATTTGCTTTGATATCTCTCACTAATTCAGAAATAGCTATGTTTGGACTTATGCTTACAAGTATATGTATATGGTCCGGCATACCTCCAATGGCATATACTTTTTGTTTTTTTCCATTTACAATTCCACAGATGTATTTATGCAATTCGTCCTGCCATTTGTTTTGGATTAGGTTTTGTCGCCCTTTTACAGAAAACACAATATGTAAATATATTTGGGTATATGTATTTGCCATTTTGTATTGATTTTAATATTCATTTCACCTCTACGGGGTTTGGGTTTTATGTTTTTTATTCATTCTATTATGATGTTGCCCCGCTGGGGCTTTTTTATTTGCCTTCCACAATTGCTATCTCATACTTCGTCAATTGATACAACAGATAAGCCATTTGGGCTGTTTATTTTTCAAAGCGACCTGCAGCTCAGGAGGAGCGATATCATCCAACTATTTCCTTTTTATCGAAAATATCATCACCGGTGGTTCAAAATATTGGTTTCGCTCTCTTTGCTCATAAATTTTCCGAACAATTTGCAAGCCTTTTGTTACTTGTGCAAAGGCGGCAAAACCTTGTTTGTCTGTAATGTTTTCTCCCCCATAATCAAAGCCCGGCTCTCTATCTAAACATATAAAAAACTCTGTACCTGCTGTTCCAGGTTCTGCCCTTGCCATCGATACTATTCCAACATCATGCTTTAGTCCGGTTTGTTTTGTACTCTCATGCGGTATGCCTTTTACCCGCTGTGCCAATTCGTTATTGCTCTTCCAAATACCACCTTGTATTAAGAAAGATTTGGGGGCGTTAGAGGGTTGATTGTCGTTGTGCAATACCCGATAAAAATTTGCGCGCTCATACCAACCAGAATCTACATAACTTAAAAAAGCTGTGGCTGTTTTGGGCGCTTTATCTACAAATAACTCTAAAGTAATATCGCCAAATTGTGTTTCTATAATTACTTGCGGGTTGCCCGTTGGCTTTTGTTCTTTACAAGCTAATAGCAGCATTATAATTGTAGAGGCGAATGCTATTTTTTTCATCTGACCGAATTACTGATTATGGAATTATTTCAAACAGAAAAAATTGTGAACGCTGGTAAGCTGCAAAATTATTGTCGGCTACAAATAGCAATGTTTGGTGACCGTTGGGTAAAACAGGACCAAAAGTTACGCCTTCAATATTGTCGGTAAACACGCCCAAATCATCCATGTTTAACAACAACTGTTTTTTTACTGGCGTAATTTGATTGTTATGTATAAGCGATGGGTTATTAATGATATTGGTAGCTCCTTTTACATTTATTGTAAATACTTTAATCGTACAGGCTAATCTGCCGGTAGAAAAAGATCGTTCTATTATCAGTAACTGACCGTTTCCCAAATCTAACATATCGGGTATGCCATTTACTTTAAATGCGCCCGGTATTATGGGGGCATACGCTACCGGATCTAATTCATACGCATATTGCGCGGTGTTTTTCTTTGTTGCTACATCAAATTTATACAGTCTTACAAAAGCTTTGTTGAGGGTTAAATCTGCTTTAGGCCCATCTTCATACAATGGCTCTTCTACATTAACATACAAGGTTTGGTAGTTATCTGAAAAGGTCATGCCCTCCAATACCCCATTTTGTCGAGGCCCATTTTCGCTTGCATGCATGTACAAATTTTGCGGTAAGGTAAACGTATCTACCCATGTTCCGTTGGGTTGAATAATGGTAATAGCCGGATTATTTAACAACGTGTCTTTTGCATTTACAATTCGATCTCCTTCACTACTCCATACCATTTGATGGGTAGTGGGATTATATCGCAAAGCTTCCGGATCGGGTGTTCTTTTAAGGTCTTGTTTACTACCCGGATATACTTGTGCAAATTCATCTTTCAAAAAATGCACCCCGGTAAATAGTACCGTATCTATTTTTTGTTGATGGATTTTTATACTGGCCGTGTAATATCTTGACGGATTAATGGCAGAGCGATCATCACAAATCATATAATAGCAATCATTCACTGCATCATACTCTATTCCCGATAATCCGCCCACAGTAGTGCTGTCATACAAAAAATTATGGGGTATTTCATAAACATCCAACAACCTGATTTTTTGAATGTTGGTTGTTTTGTTTGTTTGTGCGTTTACGTTGATGGTTGCCATTAACGATATCGCTACCATCAAATATTTTATGCGCATATATGGTTGATCCTATTTATTTATTGTATTGAAATAGTTGGCTAATTTTTGAATTGCTCCTGCTGCCACATTGATCTGTTCCTGTGCTTCTTTCCAATCTCTTTGCTCAATGGCTTCTCTTATACCCGGCATAGTTTTTACGCCATAGCCCGTATAAAATCCGGGTGCATATAACGTGTGCTTGTACCAGCTTCGTCTTGGTAAGCCTGCTGTGGTTAACAATTGTTGTTCTGCCTGATACAATGCTGCATTTATTTCTGCTGATTTTTGTTCGTTTTCTTGTACTTTATTTTTTTTGACATTTAGTTGTTGAGCTGAAACTTCTAATTGTTTTAATGCATTTTGCAATACAGAAAAATCTAGAAATGGCACTGCCGTTGGCACTTCTTTTATCTGTACATTATAAATGGGATTGCCCGCTAACTGCACTGCTTTAAATGTAGCTGCTTCTTGATCTACCAGTGTTTCTTCTCTTAGTTGATCGGTAATCGTCATCAACTCTTTGATGTATCCGTTTACCGTTTTGTGTAAAGCGGTAAAATCAAATGGCAACAATGCTGCATCTGCCATTCTCAATACTACCCTGCCGGTAGTTTTTGCTAACGTTACGCCATATTCAAAACCGGGATCTTTAAATTTACTGTAATGATCGTATGAATCATAGATAGAGTGATACTCTCCGCCTGCATCTTCTCCACTATATCCTATGTTTAATGACGGCACGCCCAAATGTTGAATAAAAGAAGAGAAGTCCGAACCGGAGCCCAATGCACCCATTTCGAATTGTGTTTTATTTAATGCCTCTTTTTTAGCGGCGGTTCCTTTTGCTTCTATGATTTGTTTGGCCTTAACTCTATCAAAAACCGTAACCGATTTTTGCGGATCTTTTACCTCTTTACTTATTTCTGTAATCATTTGCTCTAATGCGTGTGACCCCTCTACATCTAAAAATCCTTTTGCATTTCCATCTGTATTAATATATACTACTGCTTTCTTTTTTAATTCATCTCCATGATCTTCTGCCCACTCGGTTGATCCCAATAATCCCGGCTCTTCTCCATCCCAGGCACAATACACCAATGTTCTTTTGGGCTTCCATCCTGCTTTTACCAATGCGCCGATGGCCTGTGCTTCTTCTAACTCTGCTGCCATGCCGCTAATTGGATCATTGGCTCCGTTCACCCATGCATCATGGTGGTTTCCACGTACAATCCACTGATCAGGAAACTCGCTTCCCTTTATGGTGGCAATTACGTTTTGGGCTGGGGTTAATTTCCAATCGAACGATAATTTTAAATGCACTTTAGTAGATGCCGTACCACCTATATGATAAGTAATTGGTAATGAGCCACTCCACTCTACCGGAGCAACTGTACCACCCAATGATGCTAATAATGGTTTTGCATCGTGATAACTAATGGGAAGTACTGGAATTTTTAATAAGTTAGGTGCCTCTAATCTGTTTAATCGTTTGGCTGATTCTGTTGCGCCCACATTTGGTGTTAATGGATCACCCGGATAAATTACCATATCCATAATCGATCCGCGTTGTACACCAAATTCATTTTTAAATGGCCCCTTTGGATACACATCGCCCTGTGTATATCCATCGTCTTGTGGATCAGAATAAATGATACAACCTATTGCGCCATGCTCCTGTGCAACTTTCGGTTTTATCCCTCTCCAACTTCTACCATACTTTGCAATTACAATCTTTCCTTTTACACTCACCCCCATTTTATCTAACATTAAATAATCATCGGGTAAGCCATAGTTTACAAATACCAGCTCTCCGGTTACATCTCCATCGGCACTCCAGGCATTATAGGTGGGTAATTGACCGGCTTGTGCAGATGTACCGTCTTCTTTTAACGCGGGTTCGCTTAATAACGCTTTGTATTGCGTTGGTTGAATCATTTCTAACACCCTTGTCTGTGGCGAGGGAAACAATACCTGATACGTTTCTATTTTAACATCCCATCCCCACTGTTTAAACTTATTGTATATGCTTTGTACCACTTCGTTTCCACCTTTTGAGCCCAAGTGATGCGGCATTGCAGATAATTCTTTTACCGTTTGATCTATTCTTTTGGTACTCAACTGCGCATCATACTGCTGTTCTAATTGCTGCTGTTTTGCCGTTGTTTTTTCTGTAAATCCACTTATTTTATTTGCGTTTTGCGCCATTCCAATCATACTTACGGATAATGATACTGCTAATAATGCCTGCTTCATATAGGTTGATTTTATTTAGTGGTGGATTAATTAAAAAGTGTTGGATGTTTTTCGTGCCAGTCTGTTGCCTGTTGATATGCTTTGGCTGCCAATAATATATTCGCTTCGTCGTATAAATTTCCGATAAACGTTATACTGGTGGGTAAGTTCATCCTTTTATCAAAGCCGGTTGGTACACAAACTACCGGCTGACCGGTTAAGTTGGTGATAGCGGATTGATTGCCGCTGCCCCTGGTGGGACAAATTAATACATCTACCTGTTGCATGGCTGCGTGTACTTTTTGCATCAATACATAGCGATGTCGGTTGGCATTTACATATTCTACGGCAGGCATTATCCTTGCTACTCTAAATGTGTTGGGCCAATCAAACACACCCTGACGAGTCATTTGATCATCCATGTTGTTTCTGGTAAACTCATCAAATGCAGCGGCTGCTTCTGCACTAATTACGGCGTCCATTATATTAAAGGAATAAACGCCACTGTCCGGAAACACAATTGGAACAAGCGTTACACCCATTGCTTTAAATGTTGACAATACTTTCCATTCATTTCTGGTGGTGTCGGTTATTTTATCGAAATAATTTTTAGCGTAGCCGATTTTTAATTTTTTAATATCGTCAGATGGTCGGTAATTAAACGGTCTGTTTACTGCAGAGGGGTCTATGCCATCGGTACCGTGTATGTAATTAAATACCACGGCAGCGTCTTCGGCGGTTCTGCAGATGGGCCCCACTTTATCTAAACTCCAGCTTAATGCCATTGCGCCAGATCTGCTGATGCTTCCAAATGTTGGTCTTAATCCGGTTGCGCCGCAGGTAGATGATGGAGACACGATGGAACCCCATGTTTCCGTACCAATTGCAAAGGGCACTAATCCCGCTACCGTTGCTGATGCCGATCCGGCCGATGAACCCGATGAGCCTTGTGTAAGATTCCATGGGTTTTTAGTTCTTCCTCCATACCAATAATCACCCATTGCTAATGCACCCAGGGTAAACTTAGCTATTAATACTGCGCCGGCTTCTCTTAAACAGGTATATACATACGCGTCTGTTTCTATTGTTTGGTTTTTATACGGTGCTGCACCCCAAGTGGTAGTGGTTCCCTTTACGGCAAATAAATCTTTTAAACCATAAGGAATGCCATGTAGTAGTCCTTTGTATTTTCCGGCGGCAATTTCTGCATCTGCCTGTTTGGCTTGTTGCATGGCCAAGTCTTCGGTTAATGATATCATACATTGTAAGGTATCGCCGTATTGTTTCACTCTATCGATAAAAAATTGGGTTAACACTACCGAAGTGATTTTTTTAGATTTAAGTAAATAGGCCAGCTGTTCTATAGAATAGTACGCTAATTCTTTTTTGTTTTTTGGCAATGCACAATTTACTTCCGGCCACTTAATAACTTTCTGTTGGCTATTCAACACCATACCGGGTAAAACCGGATTCTGATACATGCTCATCGGTACACTGTTGTTGAGTGTTTGTTGATGCATCATTTTAAAAAGGAGTACATTTTCTTTTACTCCATCATACATAGTGTCTATTTCTTGTTGGGTATAATTCAGGTCAAATATTTTGGCTGCGGAAACAATATCTTTTTTAGATACCGTGTCTTGTGCGGTAATATTTATTGTAATGATTGAAAATAGTACGTAACCAATTATTCGCATGGGATGAATTTTATTCTGCTATTGATTGAAAGGTATTGCCTTGTGTAATATCGCCGGTATCGAATCCTTTTTTAAACCAGTACATTCTTTGTTTGGAGGTTCCGTGTGTAAAAGAATCTGGTACCACATTTCCACCACTTTGTTGTTGCAAACGATCGTCGCCAATTGCGTTGGCTGCATTGAGGGCAGATTCTATATCTCCCGGCTCCAGTATTTTTCTAAGTTTATTCGCATGATGTGCCCAAACGCCAGCTAAAAAATCTGCTTGCAGCTCTAGTTTTACCGATTCTTTATTGTATTCAGTTTCGCTGAGATGATTGCGAAGCTCCTGCATTTTAGCCGATGTTCCGTTTAACTGTTGAATATGATGTCCTACTTCGTGTGCAATTACATATGCCATCGCAAATTCTCCGGGTGCATTAAATTTTTCGGTTAATTCTTTGAAGAAAGATAAATCGATGTACACTTTTTGGTCGGCCGGACAATAAAACGGACCGGTTGCCGCACTTGCAAAACCACATCCAGATTGCGTTTGGTCTGTAAACATCCATAATTTGGGTTTTTCATAACGATCTTCGTTGGCCGTGTAAATAGAATCCCACACATCTTCTGTTAAACCCAATACTACTTTAGTAAAGGAAGCCAACCGCTCTTCATCGGCTGTTCTGCTTACTGATTGTTGTGGTGATGGTGCAATAATTTGGTTAACCACATCGGATGGATTGCCACCCATAAATACATAAATTAATGCAATGATAATGGTGCCTACGCCTCCTTTTAAGGCAAAACCACCCATACCTCCTCCACCTCTGTTGTCTTCTACATTATCACTTTCTCTGTTTCCGCTCCAGCGCATAGTTGTTTTTTTGGTTGATGAATTGAATGCAGTAAATAAATAACAAGTTAACTTATTTTACGGAATGTAAAATACGGTTAACGCTTTAAAGAAGAATGGAAGCTCTTTTATTTTACTTCCGCCAGCAATACAGCCACTTTAGCTGATACTATATGAACTATTAAAACAGCAAGGATGATGTTGAACGATAAGTCAATAGAAAATAGTAGCGTGCTCAATACTATTAAATAAAAAGGATAAGTAAACATTAACACCCCAAATAAAACCGAATCATAAAAAACAGTTCCGGCAGTTTTTGCTCGAACAAATTTTTTGATGGTTGAATAATATGGCTGGTGCAGTACTTTACCAAACTTAGCAAATAACACAAACGGCGTTTTTTTATTTGTTGAAAATACGGGATGGGCCGTTACTAAACCTTCTAGTTGGTTTTTTAATTGTTTATTAAAAAACACATAGTTTTTTGCTTCTTCTTCGTATGGGAATAATGCTGATGCGTTTATTGGATTTCCCGCATTTAACAGTACTGTTTTACCAAATTGGGTAAAAGAATCATAGGCCAATGCTATGGGTAAAACTTTGAGCGGTTGCTGAGGTTTAGATCTGTAAGCAATTCTGGCCGCTCCTTTTTTGAAGGGTTGTATTTCATTGGTATTCAAACAAATGCCTTCAATAAAGATGAGTACTATACCGCCACTTTCTAATATTCGTTTGCTTTCGTAAAATGCATATTCGTTTAAATGCAGGTTTTCTTTTCCCTCTCTTAACCGATAAATAGGAATCATGTTGAGGAACTTGAGTAAAATCCGGTGGGTGTTGTTTTTAAAAGCGTCGCCTCTAGCTAAAAAATGCACTTCTTCTTTAAAAAACGCTCCTATTAATACTGCATCTAAAAAGGAGTTCGGATGATTCGCTACAATTAACATTGGCCCTTTTTGCTGAAACGCCTCTTTGTTAATAACAAAAAGCCTTTTACAAAACAGCCAAATGGTGGCCCTAATAATTGGTTTAATAATAGAATATATCAATTGCTGGGGGTGTATCGTTTTTTCTGACGATCAATATCGGGGATTTTTTTAAGACAGAAATAAAATAAGTCTATTTTTTTAAGTTTTGCTTGTTTTTTTGCATCAAAACGCTTCTTTTTTTCGCTTTAAAATTAACAGCGCCTATTTCTTTAAGGAATTCATTTAGCGCTGGGCAAAAAATAACCCCGGCCTACTATAACCGGGGTATTTGTTTACTACTACTAACTAACCCATCCAAAAACTATTTTTTCTCTGCTTTTTCAGCTTTGCTTGGCTTCTCTGGTTTTTCCGGTTTTTCTTCCGGCACCTCCCCATTTTCATCCATCACTTCCGGTAATAAATCTGCTGCGATTTTTGCCCTTATTTTAGCTTCAATTTCATTGGCTAGTTCAGGATTATCGTGCATCAATGTTTTTACCGCTTCTCTTCCCTGACCTAATTTGTTTGAACTGTAACTGAACCAGCTGCCACTTTTTTGCACAATGCCTAATTCTACTCCCATATCAATAATCTCACCAACCTTACTAATTCCTTCTCCAAATACCAGATCAAATTCTGCTGCTCTGAATGGTGGCGCTACTTTATTTTTAACCACTTTTACTTTCACTCTGTTTCCTATTGCCTCATCACCATCTTTTATCTGTGTCATTCTTCTGATGTCTAATCTTACAGAAGCATAGAATTTTAATGCATTTCCCCCTGTGGTTGTTTCAGGATTTCCAAACATTACCCCGATTTTTTCTCTTAATTGGTTAATGAATATGCAGATTGTTCCTGTTTTGTTTATCGTTGCGGTTAGTTTACGCAATGCCTGACTCATTAAACGCGCATGTAACCCCATTTTACTATCTCCCATCTCTCCCTCTAATTCGCTCTTGGGCACCAATGCCGCAACCGAGTCAATTACTACTACATCAATGGCGCCAGAAAGTATTAATCTATCTGCTATTTCTAATGCCTGCTCGCCATAATCCGGCTGCGATATCAATAAATTATCTACATCTACTCCCAATTTTTGCGCATACACACTGTCAAATGCGTGCTCCGCATCAATAATTGCACACATGCCGCCTTTCTTTTGTGCTTCTGCTATAACATGTATCGCTACCGTTGTTTTACCGGACGATTCCGGTCCGTATATTTCTATGATTCTACCTTTGGGTAATCCCCCAACGCCTAATGCCGTATCTAATCCAATTGATCCTGTAGAAATTACTTCTATTGGCATTAAACTCTTTTCATTCATCATCATCACACTGCCCTTACCGTAGTCTTTATCTATTTTGTCGATCGTTAATTTTAGCGCTTTTAATTTTTCTGCGTTACTCATTTGATTAGATTTTATGGGTCATTAATTGTTAGTAGTGTAAAACTAATTACAATTTTTAAATTAAACTAATTTTTTTAGTATTTTTTTACTAATTCGTTTAGTTTTTCTTTTCTCCTGCTAAATTATTGTGTGTTTTGACATAAAAAACAGGTGTTTATACTTGATTTTGGCTTTTTTTCACCCTTTTTGACCTCTTTTAAGCTGTTTTTGTTCTTTTACTGGTTTTCTTTTGGGTTTACCATCCTATTCCATAATCTTCTCCATTATTAGAAGAACCACCCCATATACTGCCATGCTTTCTATCTAAATATATGGCATTGATTGGCCCGCTGGTTCTATCTCCTAGACTTATTTTATACCCCATTTTCTTTAATTCCTCTTTGGTTGCTTCGGTTGTTTTGTTGGATAGTAGTATATCGCCTGCTCTTGGCTTTCTATCGCTCATTTTGGTACCACCTAGCGACAACCATAATTGATTACTGTTTACATTAGGCGCTTCACAGGCTTGCTGCACCGTCATCTTAAACTCGTGCATATTTAAAAAGAACTGTAACAGGTTTTGGTCTTGCGTATCTCCTCCTTGTACCGCAAACGACAAATAGGGTTTTCCGTCTTTTAATGCCATAGAAGGCGTAAGGGTTACCCTTGGTCTTTTACCGGGCTCTACTACATTAAAAGGATTGATTGATGCGTCTAATACAAAACTTTGCAAACGCTGACTCATACCCACTCCGGTATTTCCCGCAATACATGCAGGCAACCATCCGCCGCTAGGCGTAATAGATACTACCCAACCCGATGTATCGGCCGCTTCTACACTGGTGGTGCCTCGCCATAATCGATCCATATATTGCTCTTGCGCTAACATGGCCGTTGCCGTACTATCGTGTGCTGGCACAAAATTTCTTTTGTGCAGACTATCTGCTTCTATTTCTCTGCTTTTTAATATTTGATTATACGGGTTAATTAAGCCTTCAAATGGGTATGGATCGCCGGGTAATATGGCCGCATTGTTTTTAAGGGGATCAATTAATTGTGCCCGTTGCTTTGCATATTCCTTACTTAATAACCCTTTCATGGGTTGATGGCTTGGTGCAAATGCCGGATCGCCATAATAAAAATCGCGGTCGGCAAATGCTAAACTCATACTCTGATAAATCGTATTTATGTATTTAGGCGTATTATATCCCATTGATTGGAGGTCAAAATTTTCCAATATATTTAATGCTTGTAGCATAGATGGTCCTTGCGTCCATTGCGATAGTTTATATACTTCTATCCCTTTATAATTAATGTGCATCGGCTCTTCTTCCTTTACTTTCCAGTTTGCTAAGTCGGCCTTGGTTATTAAGCCGCCTTGTTCCTGCGCACCTCTTACAAATTCATCGGCAATATCTCCTTTATAAAATCGATCGTTCGCTGCCTGGATTGCTTGTTTTCTGGTTTTCTTCTGCTTTAATGCTTGCTGTTCTGCTTCTACCATTTTAGTAAGCGTCGTCAACAAATCTTTTTGTACAAATATTTCTCCAGCTTCCGGTGCTTCTCTTTTCTGTCCCTCGTGGGTTAAAAATACTTTTTTGCTATATGGCCATTGCTTTATTCGTTCTTTTCCTCTTTCTATACTATTGGCTGTTTGCGCTTCTATGGGGTATCCTGCTGCCAATTGCATGGCCGGAGCCAATACCTGCTTTAAACTCATGGTGCCATATTCGGCTAACATGTGGCAGATTCCGCCAGGTGTACCAGGTGTTACTGCTGCCAGAGGGCCGTATTCTGGTGGAAATTGATACCCTTTTCCTTTAAAATAATCTGCTGTTGCTCCTGTTGGCGCTACTCCCAAAGCATTTATGCCGATTACTTTACCTGTTTTGGGATTGTATATGATGGCTTGTGTTTCTCCTCCCCAGCTTAGAACATCCCACATAGTACAAGTTGCTGCTAACATAGCTATTGCTGCATCTACCGCATTTCCTCCCTGCTGAAAAATGATGGATCCTGCAGTTGCCGCCAAAGGTTTTCCTGTAATTGCCATCCAGTTTTTACCATGTAATGGTGGTTTTTGAGTGGGTTGCGCATTTAATCCAGCACAAATGATTGCAAAACAACATATTATGCTTATTCTGTTCGTGGTTTTTTTGATTGCCTTGGTCATTGTAGTAGGATTGTTTTATTTATTTGATTATAACCAATTCCGCCAATTTTTTGTTTTGATTTGATTGAATTTTTGTTTGGATTAATCAGACTGCTTACATAAATAAGGCGGATTTCCTTTGTAGCTATGCTTTAATCCGGCGAAGCCGGCGAAATTTGAAAAATAGACCGATTTTTGAGAAAAATTTGATTAATGTTGGCTTGTACTGAATGATTTATCGTTGACTTGAACATATCGATTGGTTGTTTAGCAAAGTGATTCTTTTTTTAAAGACTTTCCAAATTTTAATTGGCATTCAATCAGCTGCAATGTGCATATCTGTTGTAGTATTAAATACTAATACATTTATATAAAATCAACTACTATTATTACGGGTGTTAATATCGTGATAACTTTGTTATTAACATAGTTACATTCAATATTTTCAGTTGTTATCCACTATATTTTAATACTATATGCACATTGTTTTATACTGTTTTTATGTATTTTATTGGCTTTTACACAATGCAATTTTCCTTTATTCACGTTTCTTTTATTTCTCTATTAACAAGCTTTTCACTGTGCATTAACATGTATAATTTCAGTATATTTTTCAGATATTTGGCTTCCTACTCCTTTTCTTTCTGACTTATTCTTCTTCTTTTCACACATTTTTTTCGGATTTTGTTATTTTTACACCTATATTCCTCTTTATTCACAACATATTGTGTATAATTTTTCCCTTATTTTTGCTCTCCCTTTAAACTATGGGAACTCATTCTTTAATTTATCTTATATGTCTGTAATTCAAAGTATTCGCGACAGAGGCACATGGATCATTTTTGTAATTATTGCTTTAGCATTAATTGCTTTTATCTTACAAGATGGTGCTCAAAGAGGAGGCTCTGCCTTTTCTAATTCTTCAGTTATTACCAAAGTAAATGGTGTTGAAATTCAAAGAGGTGATTTTGAAGATAAACTAAAAAATGCTGAGGCTATGTATGCTAGTCAAGGCGCCACCAGAGAACAACTTATAGGCAATGTTTGGAATCAAGAAGTGGAGAAAGTTTTATTAGAGCAAGAATTTGATAAATTAGGTATTACTGTTTCTCCAAAAGAACTCAATGATATATTATTTGGTCAGAATTCTCCATTAAGACAAGAATTCACAGATCCTAATACTGGTGAATTTCGTGTAGATGATGCTAAGAGAGCATTTGCTCAAATTAAAAAGAGTAAAAATGCAGAGCAAATAAAAATGATTACTACTGGTTATATTGATCCAGCTATAGAAAACGGTAAAAGAAATAAATACCAAAATTTGTTAATTCAATCTGCATATATACCAAAATGGCTAGTTGACAAACAATCTGCTGATAATAGCAGCATGGCATCTATTTCATATGTTTACATTCCCTATGGTGCTATTGCTGATACATTAGCTAAAGTTTCTGATGATGACATTAGTTCTTATGTTAAAAAACATGCTGTTGAATTTGAAAAAACAGAAGAAACTAGAAATATTTCATTTGTTAGTTTTTATGCAGGTCCTTCTTCTACTGATTCTATTAATGCTTTAAATCAATTAATGGAATTATCTACTGAATTTCAATCTACCAGTGATTCTAAAGCTTATTTAGCTAAAGTTGGGACTGAATTAGCTTTCTACGATAGTTATTTTGGTAAGAATAAAATGCAAATGTCTCTTAAAGATTCAATTGTTAAAACCCCTGTTGGTAAAGTATTCGGACCATATATAGACGGTAATAATTATGTTTTAGCTAAAATGGTTGGTATTAAACAGTGGGCTGATAGTGCTTCAGTTCGTCATATTTTAATTGCTACCGTTGATCCAAGAAGTGGACAAGAAATTCGTCCTGATTCTGTTGGTAAATCTTTAGCTGATAGTATTGATAGAGCTATCAAATCCGGTGCTGATTTTAATACACTTGTTGCTAAATATTCCGACGACCAAGCTAGTAAAGTTAAAGGTGGTGTGTATGAGTATTTTCCTCAAGGTCAAATGGTTATTCCGTTTAATGATTATGCTTTTGATAATGCAGTTGGCTCAAAAGGTGTTGTTAAAACGGATTTTGGTTACCATGTAGTTGAAGTAATTGGTCATAAAAATGTTAGTCCTGCTTACAAAATTGCTTATTTAGCTAAACCTATTCTTCCAAGTAATGAAACCATTAGTTTAGCAAGTAATACTGCTGCACAATTTGTTGCTGAAAGTAAAAATGCCAAAACTTTTAACGAGCAAGCTAAGATTAAAAACCTTCCTATTTTAACAGCTTCTGATATAAAAGCAAACGATTTCACTATCAATACAATCGGCTCTTCTAGATCTTTAGTTCGTTGGATTTATGAAAAAAGTGAAGGTGATGTTTCTGAACCTACTGAAATTGATGATCAAATAGTTGTTGCCTTTATTTCTGCTATTAATAAACCAGGTTTATTAAGTGCAGCTGAAGCTAGACCAACTGTTGAAGGTATTGTAAGAAATGAGAAAAAAGCTAAAATCATTATAGACACTAAAATAAAAGGTTCTTCTCTTAATGAAATTGCTTCTTCAACTGGTTTTTCAGTTGGACGTTTAGACAGTTTATCTTTTGGTAATAATTTTATTACCGGTTTAGGAAGTGAACCAAAAATTATTGGAGCTTCATTTAATAAGTCAATATCTACTAATTCAAGTTCTGCAATTGCAGGTTCAAATGGAGTATTTGCTATACAAACTATTGCTGTTTCTGCTGTTCCTTCCGCATTTAATAATGCTGCTCTTTCTGAATCTTTATTGCAATCTCGCAAAATGTCTATTTACAGAAGCGCTGAATCTTTAAGAAAAAGTGCAACTATTAAAGATTTAAGGTCTACTTTTTATTAATCTTTAACTTCTATTATATTAAAAAGCTCGGTTTATCCGGGCTTTTTTTATTTATACTTATAGAATCTTTTTACCTTTATATCATGAATGATATTATTAATAAAGTTGCAGATAGTGGTTTAATAAGCCTTGATTTGGAAGAATTTTATCCTAAAGATGCTGACATTGCAGTATTTGATTTTACAGACTATTTATTTATGGGTCTTATTTTGAAAGAAAAAGATTTTAGATTTGCTTTACAAAATCTAGATTTATCTCTTTTTGAAAATAAATATGTTGCTGTCACTTGCTCCACTGATGCCATTATTCCCATGTGGGCAAATATGTTAGTTGTTTCTACCTTAAATAGTTCTAGTTATTCTATTTTTTTTGGTAATAAAAATTTGGTTAAAGAATCTATATTACTTTCAAATCTTAATAAATTAGATGCTTCTCAATATCTTGATAAACGTATTGTAGTTAAAGGTTGTGGAGATTTACAAATTCCAGAATCTGCTTATATTACAGTTACTTCGCTTTTATTACCTTATGTAAAAAGTATTATGTATGGTGAACCTTGTAGTACTGTTCCAATTTACAAGAAAAAATAATTATCTACTTTTAACCTCATTATACCGTACATCGTAATCTTTTCTCAACGTTCCAAATAATCTATCCCATATTAATGTATAAAGGCCATAATTCCCTTTATAATATTGATGATGTTGATTATGACTGATGGACGTATTTATCCATTTACCTATTCTTGTTTTATTAAAACCCTTAGGATAAATTTCATATCCTAAATGTCCATATATATTATATACAATTGAAAATAAGAAAAACACTGTTAAATGCGTTATGTGTATAGGAACTGTAAAATAAAATATAAATATGATTCCTTGTTCTATAATTGCTTCAAAAGGATGAAAAGAATATGCAGCCCATGGTGATGGATTCGTTGACTTATGGTGCACTAAATGTATATATTTAAATATTTTAGGATGATGCATTATTCTATGAATTAAATAGAAATATGCATCATGTACAAAAAACATTATTATAAACAATAAGTAATAATACAACCATCCTCTTTCTGATATTTCATAATATCTCGTAGTATAATTTACAATTGGTTTTGAATTTAATCCTATTAGTATGCAAGTAAATATTATCATTGTGAATAATGAATACAATGCCTCCCTTATATATTCCTTATTATTAGGAAATTTTTGTTGTATTTTATATTTTATCCATTTTTGTTTATTTATAATATAAAACAAAACAAAAAATGTTATGACTAGTAAATAATATTTACTGCTGATTTTTAGAAAAATTTTTATGAATAGGTTTTCCATATATTTAATGTGCTTCTAACCAATTTTTGCCCTTTCCTATTTCTGCTTCTACCGGTACATCGTTTGGTAATTTTAAAGCATTTTTCATGCAATTTAGTATTAAATTTTCAAGTTCTTCTGTTTCATCCATAACAGCATCAAATATTAATTCATCATGTACTTGTAGTATCATTTTTGATTCATATTTCTTTTGATTCATCTCATTATGAATTTTAATCATAGCTAATTTTATCATATCAGCTGCTGTTCCCTGTATGGGTGAATTTATAGCATTCCTTTCCGCATATCCTCTTACTGTAAAATTACTACTGTTAATATCTCTCAAATATCTCTTTCTTCCCATTAATGTTTCTACATATTCGTGTTCTTTAGCAAAATTGATTTGATCATCCATATATTGTTGAATATTTGGAAATTCTTTTTTGTAATTATCTATTATTTCTTTTGCTTCTGCTCTTGTTATTCCTAAATTCTCAGATAATCCGAAAGCACCTTGACCATAAATGATCCCAAAGTTTACACTCTTCGCTTTATATCGCATTTCTTTTGTAACAGCATTTTCTTCTATTCCATAAATTTTTGCAGCTGTTGCAGTATGTATATCTTTTTTATTTTTAAATGCTTCACACATATTAGGATCACCACTAATAGCTGCTACTATACGTAATTCTATTTGTGAATAATCTGCACTTATCAATATTCTATTTTCATCTCTTGGTATAAATGCTTTTCTAATCTCTCTACCTTTTTCTGTTCTGATTGGTATATTTTGTAAATTAGGATTGTTACTACTTAATCTGCCTGTTACCGCAACAGCCTGAGCATAACTGGTATGAACCCTACCTGTTTTAGGATTTATCATTGCAGGTAAAGCATCTACATAGGTTGATTTTAATTTTGTTAATTCTCTAAAACCCAATATATCATCTACTATTTTATTTTGTGCTGCTAATTTTAACAAAACATCTTCTCCAGTTGCATATTGACCGGTTTTTGTTTTCTTAGCTTTTGGATCTAATTTCAATTTTTCAAATAGTACTTCTCCTAATTGTTTAGGAGATGCTAAATTAAATCTAACACCTGCTTCCTGATATACTTTTTCTTCAAAGTTTTTTGCTTCTATTTCTAATTGCTTACTGTATTCTTCCAAAAATTTAAAATCTATTTTCACTCCTTCATATTCCATTGCAGTTAATACTTTAACCAATGGATTTTCTACTTCATTAAATACTTTCTCTACCTTATTTTCTTTCAATAATTTTTCAAACTCTTTTTTTAATTGGTAGGTTATATCTGCATCTTCTGCTGCATATTCTTTAACTGTCTCTACTGCAACATCTCTCATGTTACCTTGATTTTTTCCTTTTTTCCCAATCAACTTTTCTATCGAAACAGGTTCATATTGTAAATATTGTATACTTAATAAATCCATACTTCTTCTACCCTCAGGATCTATTACATAATGTGCTAACATGGTATCAAATAATTCCCCTTTAATCTCTATTCCATACCATTTTAATACCAATAAATCATATTTTATATTTTGTCCAATCCATATTATTTCCTTACAAGAAAATAATTCTTGAAATTTATTTAATCTGTTTTTTGTAATTGTTTGATCTGTACCAAATGGCACATAATATCCAGTATGTTCTTCATACGAAAAACTCATACCCACTATTTCAACATTATTTGCATCTGTTCCTGTAGTTTCTGTATCAAAACATATTTCTTTTTTACTCTTCAGTTTTATTATTAATTCATCTATTGCAATATCATTATCTATTAATTCATACAGATGTTTTGTGTTTTCTATATTTTTAATATTCAATGATACTTGTTCCTCTATATCGTTTTTTATTTCACTAGTTTTACCTTTTGATTCTTTTGTTTCTACTAAATTTCCAAATAGATCTATTTGTTTGCTTTCATTATTTGTTTGAAAAGGATTGTATACTTCTCCTAAAATTCTCTTACCTAATGTTTTAAATTCTAATTCAGTAAATATTGTAGCTAATTGTTCTTTATTCGATTCCTTTAATTCATAATCTTGTTCATGAAATGTTACTGGTACATCAGTAATTATTTTAGCTAATTTTTTACTTATAATTGCTGATTCTCGTCCGTTTCTTATTTTTTCTCCCATTGCTCCCTTTATAGTATCTGCATTGGCTAATACATTCTCCAACGTATCAAATTCTTTTAACAATTTTGCAGCTGTTTTTTCTCCCACACCCGGAATACCCGGTATATTATCTACTGCATCACCCATTAATCCTAAAATGTCCACTACTTGTTCTATCCTAGCAATTCCCCATTTTTCACATACTTTTTCAGCTGTTAATATTTCCTCTGCACTCCCCATATAAGGTGGTTTATAGATATATATGGATGGTTTTGTTAATAATTGTCCATAATCTTTATCAGGTGTTACCATGTACACTTCATAGTTGAGTTCTGCTGCTTGCCATGCAAGTGTTCCGATGATATCATCTGCTTCATATCCATCCATTTCTATTACAGGAATATTGAATCCTCTTATTATATCCTGTATATATGGAATAGCTGTTATTAAATCTTCTGGAGCTTCTTGTCTGTTTGCTTTGTATTCTACAAAATCTGTATGACGTTCTGTAGGAGCATGTGTATCAAAGCATACTGCAATATGGGTTGGTTTTTCTTTATTGATTAAATCGAATAAGGTACTGGTAAAACCAAATTGTGCATTGGTATTTAATCCCTTTGAGGTAATTCTTGGATTTCTAATCAATCCATAATATGCACGATATATTAGTGCCATCGCATCTAATAAAAATAATTTCTTTCCCATATTGCTAAGGTAATAAATACCCATAAAAAAGCCCTTCATTTATTTGAAGGGCTTTTACTATTATTTTATAGCATATTTATATTTATATCGTTCGTATAACTGTTTATGTTTATCATTTAATTCAATTTCTCTACCCTGTATATACCCTTTTATTACATTACTATTTTTCATATCTAATATATCACCTTCTGTTATGATAATATTAGCATCTTTTCCAACCATTATACTACCCGTTTTATCTTCAATTCCCAGTATCTTAGCTGTATTATAAGTTATAGCGCTTATAGATTTTTCTTTATCTAATCCATAAGCAGCTGCTATTCCAGCATTAAATGCTAAATTTCTTCCTCTATTCTGTGAATCATCATCATTGATGCAAAATAATACACCTGCTTTTTCTAAAACAGCGGGTACTTTAAATATTTGATCAATATCATCATCTTCTACCTCAGGAAGTTCTAGTAATTGACTTAATATTACTGATATATTGTTTTGTTTGAGTAAATCAGCAACTTGCCAACTTTCTGAACCTCCTACTATTACTACATCAAAATTAAATTCTCTTACAAAGTCAATCGTTAATAGTATTTGTTTAACCTGGTCACAATGAATAAATAATTTTGCTTTTTTGTTAAATAGGTTTCTGGTTGCTTCTAATTTTAAATTCTTTTTTATAGGCGTGCTTTCTATATAACTTTTAGCCTCTCTAAAAAAGTTTTTTACTTCTTCTACTTTATTCAATGCTTCTTTTACAGGGTCACCTGATTGATTGCCCATTCCAAAACCTCGTCCCATTGGTCTACTTACCATGCTTGGCATATAGAAATTCATACCAATATCTGTTTTATACCCGGCATCTTCTTCATTCCATGCATCTAATTGAACCATGGAAGATAAGCCACCTATTAAACTTCCTTGCGGAGCAGTGTGAGCCAACAATATACCATTCGATCGTAAGGTATTTATAATTTTAGAATCTGCATTGTATGCTGATATAGAACGTATGTTACTGTTCCATTCTCCTAATTCGTAAAAATCCTGCATACTTCTAATTCCAATTATTTCTTGTAAGCCCAATGTAGACATTGGTAATATTAATCCTGGATAAACCTGCTTCCCTTTTGCATCATATACTTTTGTATTTTCTTTTTCTACTTTTATATCTGTTCCTACTTCTTCAATTTTACCATTTTTAATTTTAATGGTTCCATTTTCTATTTTATTACCATCACCTACATGAATAGTTGCATTGGTTATATAAACAGATTCTGTTTGTTTTTTTACCGGATAAATAGTTTCTTGTGATTTTATATTATTATGTAAAATCAATAAACTTCCTATTATTAATATTTTTTTCATTATTGTTTATTTAAAGATTTTGATTAATTAATGTCTTCTAGATCTACATCCAACATTCTTAATTTTTCATCATGATCAGAACAATTATGCATGTATCTAAAACTTGGACTCACAGGAACTGTTATTCCTCCTGTTTTTTTCTCTCCAACCATTTTGTTTATTAATCGATTTCTTTCCTTTTTAACTTCTTTTCTTAATTCTTCATCTTTACTTCTATCAAAATATATAGTACCATCTACCACAGTATATAATGCTTTTGCATATATACTTAATGGATTATCGTTCCATAAAACAATATCAGCATCTTTTCCTTCTTTTATACTTCCCACCTTATCATCTACATGTAACATTTTTGCAGGATTGATTGTAACGAGATTTAAAGCTTCTGTTTCTGATAATCCACCATACTTAATTGTTTTAGCTGCTTCTTGATTCAATCTTCTAGCCATTTCTGCATCATCAGAATTGATACCAACATTTAATCCAACTTTATGCATTATTGCTGCATTATATGGTATGGCGTCTTGTACTTCATTTTTGTAAGCCCACCAATCAGAGAATGTGGAAGCACTTGCTCCGTGTTCTTTCATTCTATCTGCTACTTTATAACCTTCTAATATATGCGTGAATGTATTTATTTTAAAACCAAATTTTTCTGCCACACGCATTGTGGTTAAAATTTCGCTTGCTACATAACTATGACAAGTAATGTATCTTTTCTTGTTCATTATTTCCACTAAAGCATCTAATTCTAAATCTCTTCTAACTACTGACTTTGAAACAGTTTTATCTTTTACTTCTACTACTTTTAAACTTGCTTCATATTCTTTTGCTCTGGTAAAAGCATCTGTTAAAACTTGCTCAACGCCCATTCTTGTATCTGGGAATCTATTGTTACCAGAAGTTAATGAAGTTCTTTTAACATTTTCACCCAATGCAAATTTTATAAAAGGATCTGACCCTTTAAATTTTAATTCTTGATCATTTACTCCCCAACGTAATTTTATTAATTGAGTTTGACCACCTATCGTATTGGCTGAACCATGTAATATATGTGAGGTTGTAACACCCCCACTTAACTGTCTATATATGTTTACATCATCTGGATTTAAATTATCTTGTATTCTAACTTCTGAAGTAACACTTTGTCCACCTTCATTAATGGATGAACATGCTATATGTGAATGTTCGTCTATAATTCCTGCCGTTAAATGTTTACCTCGTGCATCAATAATCTTTGCTAATGGCTCATTAATGTTTTTACCGATTTTTACAATTTTACCATTTTTCACTAATAGGTCAGTCTCATTTAAAACCCCTTCTTTTTCACTTGTCCAGATAGTAGCATTCTTAAACAATATATTTTCTTGTTTAGGTAATTGATTTTCTATTACTCCAAATGAAGTAAATGGATAAATGGTTTTACCTATGCTTCCTATATTTTTTGTTTTCTCATTTTCAATTTCTTTCTCATTCTCTTTTTGTAAAGTTGCTGACCACACAATTAAATTACCTATTGAATCTTTTCCGTTTCCTGAAAATCCATTTTCATTTAAATACCCACTTAAATTAAACGTATTGCTAACTATTTGTTTTGTTTTATTATCCCCTTTTTTTATACTGTTGTTGGATATGATCTTTACATACTTACCATCAAAACTAAATTTAGTATTGAATGTATCTTTATTAATTAAGTATGCAGTAGTATTATTTTTTATGTTTAAAGTATAATTCTCATTATTTATCGTTATCTGATAATTACCATTTATATTTTTCCATAATTCATCTTTAACATTATTTCTTTCACCCTGTATCCAGTTTTGTAAAATATTTGTTTTATCGGCAAAAATAGATCCAGATGTAATTAAGAAGTTGGCCATTTTACCAGGTTCTAAACTACCTACCTTTTCATATATTCCTATTAGCTGTGCTGGAGTTTTGGTTAATGCTTCTAATGCAGCTTTTTCTGTTAATCCATATTCCATTGCTTTTTTAATATTTGTAAAAAAGCTTTTATTGTCCTTTAAATCAGCAGAAGATAAACAAAACGGGATTCCTGCTTTTTCAATCGCACCTGGATTGGTTGGTGCTAATTCCCAATTTTTTAAATCTGCCAATGATACTAATCTTGCATCATTAACATCTTCTAAATCTTGAGTTTGAGGAAAGTTAAGTGTAACAATTAAAGGAGCTTTTGTACTAGCTACTTCATTTATTCTTTGATATTCTTTACCTGTAGATTTTATAATATATTGAACATTGAATTCATCTCCTATTCTATCTGCTCTCATAACATTCCACAAATCGATTCCCCGATCTGTTGGATCCATGATTTGAGGAAGTGTCCAATTTTCATTTATTTTTTTTAATGAAATATTTACTCCTTCCTTTTCAGTAGATTTATTATCCTTATACCAAATTGCATCATTATAATATTGTCTTAATAATGCAATGGTTCCCATTAATGAAGATGGATAACTCTGTGTGGATGTGCCTTTACTAAAAGATAAATTGGAGGTAGCTCTTTCTTTTAGTATTACTAAGTTTTCTTTTTTATTATTTAATGTTACTACTGTTCCTGTTCCTCTTATGATTCCATCTTTCTGATGAGTAAGTACTGTGCCAAATCCTATGTCCCTTAATTGTTTTGCTTTACTCTCCTCTACTGTAAAAATGTTCACAGCATCAATTTCAGCATGTATAGCTTGGTTCCATCCAAATGCACCTTTTTGATTATTGGTCATTTGACTTGATCTAAAAAAATCAAATCCACCACTAGCAGCTTGTTTTTGCGGCATTCCATAATCTGTATAAATATCTATAAAAGATGGATAGATATATTTTCCTTTGCAATCTATGATAATGGCATCTTTAGGAATGTCTATTCCCTTTCCAATATTGTCAATTTTTCCCTCACGTATAATTAAGGTACCTTCTTGAATAGTTGTTTGTACGTCTTTTACAATTGTACTATTAATAAACGCGTAACAACTATTTCTTTTGTCTGCAACTCCATTTACTGGAAAAGTTTCTTGTGCTCTAATAATGACCGACAATAGTAAGAGACTAACTACTAGTCTGAATTTTCTCATAATAAATAATTTTAGTATTGTAAGCTAATAATTTGAACTTACAATTCTCCAAAAATTATTCTATTTATGATGAACGGAATATAAATATGCAACACTGTTACATATATTATCTTCCCATATATACCATTAATATTTGTATATCGCTTGGATTCACTCCGCTTATTCTGCTTGCTTGTCCAAGTGTAGCAGGTTTTATTTTTACAAATTTCTGCATTGCTTCTTTTGAAATTGCGGACAGTTTAGTGTAATCAAAATCTTCAGGAATTTTCATGTTTTCTAAATCGCTCATTTGTTCAACTAATGATTCCTCTTTTACAATATAGTGTTCGTATTTTATTTGAATCTCGGCTTGTTGAATATTTTCACGTGAAACAGTTTTAAATTTTTCTTTTAATTCTGGCACCACATCTGTAATACCTTGTAAGGTAACATTTGGTCGTAAAAGAATTTTACCTGCTTTTTGTTTTTCTGTTATTGTAGCAGAATCTATAGATTCAAAATAGCCATTTATTTCTTCTGGTAATATATTTAAATCTTTTAATGTTTTCTTGATTTCTTTTACTTCCTCCATTTTTTGATGTACCAACTTTAATCTTTCTTCACTGGCTAATCCAAGATTATAAGATTTTTCTGTTAATCTAATATCTGCATTATCTTGTCTAAGTAAGGTTCTAAATTCTGCTCTGCTGGTAAACATTCTATAAGGCTCATCGGTACCTTTGTTGATTAAATCATCTATCAGTACTCCGATATAAGCATCACTTCTTTTTAATACGAATGGGTCTAAATTTTTTGATTTTTGATGAGCATTAATACCTGCCATTAATCCTTGACAAGCGGCTTCTTCATAACCAGTTGTTCCATTTATTTGTCCAGCAAAAAACAAGTTTTTAATTATTTTAGTTTCGAGTGAATTAGATAATTGTGTTGGCATAAAGTAATCATACTCTATGGCATAACCCGGTCTAAATATTCTAACATTTTCAAAACCCGGTATTTGTTTCATTGCAGCATATTGTACATCTTCTGGTAAAGAAGTGGAGAATCCATTTACATATATTTCAACTGTATTCCAGCCTTCTGGTTCTACAAATATTTGATGACGATCTCTATCTGCAAATCGATTTATTTTATCTTCTATACTTGGACAATATCTTGGCCCTACACCTTCTATTCTTCCTTGGTACATTGGACTTCTATCGAACCCTGTTTTTAATAAATCGTGTACGGTGTTATTGGTATAAGTTATAAAACAGCTTCTTTGATTTTCAGCTTTTACTCGTGGAATATTTAGATATGAAAAGCCTACTATTTCATCATCTCCTTTTTGTTCTTCCATTTTAGTATAGTCTAAACTTCTTCCATCTACTCTAGGAGGTGTACCTGTTTTTAATCGATCGCTTTTCATTCCATATTCCACCAATTGTTCAGTGATACCTGTTGCTGCTTTTTCTGCAACTCTACCACCACCAAATTGTTTTTCTCCGATATGAATTACACCATTTAAGAAAGTTCCACTTGTTACTACCACAGACTCAGCCAGTATTTCATGACCCATGCCGGTAATTACCCCACAAGCCTTTTCCTTTTTTATGATGATGGATTTAACCATGTCTTGATAGAAATCTACATTGGGTGTTTGTTCTAACATTTCTCTCCACTTACCAGCAAACAACATTCTATCGTTTTGTGCTCTTGGACTCCACATGGCTGGCCCCTTACTTAGATTAAGCATCTTAAATTGTATAGTACTCAGGTCAGATACAATTCCACTATAACCCCCCATTGCATCTATTTCTCTCACAATTTGTCCTTTTGCAATACCACCCATTGCCGGATTACAACTCATTTGTGCAATGGTTTGCATATTCATGGTTACCAGCAAAACTTTACTACCTAAGTTTGCTGCTGCTGCGGCGGCTTCACAACCTGCATGGCCTGCACCTACTACTATTACATCGTATTTTGGAAACATGCTGCAAAGATAGTTCAGTATATATTTAACCGTATTTTTTTCTGCTTATTAATGTTATTTAATCACTTCTTACACATTGTTCCACGTGGAACATACCTGTAGAACATTCTATCATTTGCTATCCATGATCTTCATTACTTCCAACTTTCTATAACTAACTACATTCTCATACATCTCCCCTAAAAACCATTCCCTTCTACTATTAACCCTTAGACTTATCCCCCACGATTATATTATCAATGACTAATTCGCTTTCCTATTCTATACACCATGATGTTCCACGTGGAACATCATTTTATTCAAGCCTAAGTATTCCCGGATATTAAGCCGCCCCCTCATTTTATGGATGTTTCTCTGTGTTATAATAATAATAGGAACACTTGTTCTTGCTCTTTTACTACCCCTTACATTTATTTATTTACCGAATAGCACTTATCTGCAGATACATTTTTAGTTATTCATGTTAATAATAGGATGTATAATGTTCCACGTGGAACATTATATTATGTAATCAGCCACCCATCTGATCAGCAATTATGTCTATTAATAACCGGTAAGCATTCTTTTATTGTGACTGTGTTGCCCTAAACAATTAAAATATCACACACAAACCGTAAGCCTCCACTTAATTTGCTGTTCTTATAGACGTACTATACCTATTGGATCAACCTTGATTGTCCTCTATCTTTAATAATACCCAGTTAAAATGTTTCACGTGGAACATTGATTTATGTATGCCGATTTGTTTGTGATTTACAATAAATAGTATTTGCTGGTTGGTGTTAGAATCCGTTAGTGCAGTTTGTTTATTCATATAACCAGAGAGCTGTTTATAAAGGATCTATAAAACAGATTAATCTCTATCTATAAGTAAATCTTACGCCTGCTTTGTTGTACATAATCATACACCTGCTGTAATGTTTCACGTGGAACATAAATCGTGAGGACTGGTCTAAAAGCGTTGTGCAATATGTTTATATGAGTCTGATTTGTTTGGGCGTATTAATTGATGGGTAAATTCCAATACAATCCGTTGGATTATTCATTGATAATTGCAACCAGACAGCAATGTAAATGACTTATAACACCATAATCATGTAGGGCATTACTTACGTAAAAATCAAGAGCTTTGACATTCAGGTTCATAAGAGCAATTAATTGTGCAGTATAAAGCGAATGCAATTGTTGACTTTCATGCAAATGGATTTAATTGAGGTATTCTTTTTTACTAATAAGATTAGAATGAAGTGTTTATGATTCACAGGGGGGTGTACTAAATATTAGACAAATCCAATTAAAACCCCTTATTTATTACAGCATACTACGATTAATTATTAAAGCAGTAAATAACAGAAAAG
>CANHJH010000007.1 GCA_947460365.1 Sphingobacteriia bacterium
ACCCGTGAATATGGCTATGCTCTCTGATGATGAGGGATTTAAAGAGTCGCAATTAGGCCGCCATATATTAGCTTTTGAAACTGAATTACCCGATGTAACTGCTGCCGATTTGGTAATTGTAGGTTGTGGAGATTTACGTGGCATGGGCCCTCAATTTACCAATACCGATGCACCCGATAAAATACGTGCTGCCTTTTATAGTCTTTTTTACTGGCATACCGAAGTTACTGTTGCCGATTTGGGTAATGTAAAAATAGGGGCATCGCTTTCCGATACGTATGCAGTGGTTAAAATGGTAGTAAGTGAACTATTGCAACTCGGAAAAAAAGTATTGATTTTGGGCGGTTCACATGATGTTACCATGGCTCAATACGGCGCATACAGTCGGCAAAATAAAATAATCGATGCGGTTGTTGTCGACTCCAAAATAAACCTAGATCTCGAAAGTGTTCATCCTGCCGATTCTTTTTTAGAAGAGTTATTTACCGGCATGCCGAATCATTTAAATTACTATGCACATATCGGTTTCCAAAGTTATTTTATGCACCCGCAAATGTTGGAAACCATCGATAAATTAGGGTTCGATTGCTATAGAGTAGGCAGGGTAAAAGAATCCATCGAAGAAATGGAACCTATTATACGCAATGTAGAAATGGTAAGCTTCGATATTGCCGCTATTCAACATGCACATGCCCCCGCAAATCATATTACTCCCAATGGTTTTAATGGAGAAGAAGCCTGCTCTCTTATGCAATATGCTGGCATGAGCAATAAATGTTCTACCATTGGATTATTTGGTTTTATACCTCAACAAGATCAACATCAATTAACCGCTATTCAGCAAGCGCATATGCTCTGGTATGTAATGGATGGAATTCATAGAGGCAAACAAGAAGCAGACCTTTCTAACAGAAATGAGTTCAATGAATTTACGATGGCATTTGCCGAAGTAGATACCGTATTTCTGCAAAGCAAAAGAACAGGTCGCTGGTGGATGCAATTACATGATGGTAATTTTGTAGCTTGCAGTTATAGAGATTATGTAACCGCTTGTAACAACGACATTCCAGAAAGATGGATGCGTGCCGTTGAAAGAAGCTAATACCCACACACATGATTAAACAGCAATTTCTTTACATGGCTCTTTTGCTTATTATCAGCTCGTGTAAAGTACAAAAAGTAACCACTTCCAGTGCTTCATCCGAAGAGGCTAAGGCACTTTCTGTTCAAATATTCGACTCTGCTGCTCCGCTACAATCTACTGAATCTACAACCAAGCAACCCGTTGAAACAACCATTACTAAGGCCGATAAAACCATTGCGGCTAAAGTTAATGCAGCCATCTTAAATAAATTAGCCTTTGCGCCAGCTCATGTGGGTATCAGCATTTACGATTATGCCAAACAAAAGTATCTATTCAACTATCAGGCAGAAAAATATTTTGTACCTGCTAGTAATACCAAAATATTTACCTGCTATGCCGCTTTAAAATATTTAAAAGACAGCATTGTGGCGTTTGAGTACTTGCCAGCAGACGATAATATTACGGTACGTTTTACAGGTGACCCCACCTTTTTACATTCCGATTTTAAACAACAAAATGCCTTTACTTTTTTACAACAAAACGCCGATAAAATAACAGTAGTTACACCCCGTTGGAATGCCGCAGCTTTTGGTGATGGCTGGGCATGGAATGATTTTGATGCTGATTATATGCCAGAAAGATCTGCTTTGCCTATTTATGGCAACGTAGTTAAATTTGAGCGCAAAGGCAATGCGCTTAAAATTGCCCCTAAATCTCTTAAAGATTCGTTGAACATTTTTTCCAGCATGGCTGAGGGTGATTTTAAAATCAACCGAGATAAAAACGACAACTATTTTGAGGTAGTAAAAAGCACTAAAAAATTCAACTCCGTTCAAATACCTTTCTCTGTTAAAAAAAGCATGGAAGAAGTGTCACTTCATTTGTTAGAAGATACTTTAAATCGTTCATTACAGTTTGCCAGTGCAGTTAACGACGACAAAAACGGATGGAAAAAATATTACTCGCAGCCTACTGATTCTATGCTCAAAAAAATGATGCATGAAAGCGATAATTTCTTTGCCGAACAAACCTTGTTGATGGTGGCTAACGAGAATATAGGCACAATGGATGATGATAAAATCATTACTAAAATTTTGCAAAACGATTTTGCAGGAATGCCGCAAAAACCTAAATGGGTAGATGGGAGTGGATTGAGCCGCTACAACTTAATAACCCCGCAAGATTTTGTATGGGTACTTACTCAAATGAAAAATCAGTTTGCCTGGGAACGTATTCAAGCAATTTTCCCTACGGGAGATGATGGAACATTGGGCGGATTGTATAAAAATTATGCCGGAAAAATTTACGCTAAAACAGGAACACTCAGTAATACAGTAGCCCTCAGTGGTTTTATTACCACCCATAAAGGAAAAGAACTGGTATTCTCTGTATTGGTAAATGCTCATCAATCCAGCGCGTCTACTATCCGTAAATCAATAGAACAGTTGATTACTAATATTATAGAAACATATTAACGCTCTCGACCAAACATTTTAGTAAGATAATCTTCTTTAAACTCAAGGTATGTTGGATTTCCATTGGGTGAAACATTGGGAATACTACAAGCAAACAGTGCCTCTGTTAATGCCGTCATTTCTTGTTGTGTTAATGATTGGCCGCTTTTAATGCTTTGCTGCCTTGCCATACAGCGTATTAACTTCTCTCTTCTGCTGAACTTAATATCGTTGCTGAAATGTTTAAATTGTTCAATCAACATTTCCACCGCATGTTTTTCATCACCACTAACTACATCAGCAGGGGTACCTTGTATTACAAAACTATTTTGTCCAAATGGTTCAATATGATACCCAATGGTTTGCATATCAGCTAAAAGTTCTGTAAGTAATATGGCATCACTTCCTGTTAATTCTAGTGTAATGGGGAATAAACTTTTTTGTGTAGGCACTTGCTGATTGTTAGCCGCAGCACTATATCGTTCAAACAATACCCGTTCGTGTGCCAATTGTTGATGTATTAAAATATATCCATTATTACTGCTTAAAACAATATAAGTATGATGAAGTTGAAACCCTGTACTATAATCTGTAATCTTCAAAGTGTCATTATCTACATCAAAAGGCAATGATTCTCTCACAGGTGGGTTGCTGTCTATTACCTGAGACTGTTCTGCTGATTCTGCTTCATTACTGCCGGGAGCGTAAAAATCTTTCCATTGCTTTAATTCACCACCACTTCTATTTGTTGGCTCAATAAAGTGCGCCTGGTGCTTTTGTGTAAAGGTTTTATAAAGATTCGAAGAAACAGCTGCTTGTTGTTGATCGGAGGTAAAGGGTTTGCTAACCGCATCTAATCCTTGAATATCTGCATTCAAAGAAAAATCTAAAGAAGGCGCAATGCTAAATTGCGCTAACGCATGTTTTACAGCAGCCTGCACAAATGCATAAATGATTTTTTCATCTTCAAATTTAATTTCCTGCTTGGTTGGGTGAACATTAATATCCACTTGCGCAGGATCTAAATCTATGTATAACACATAACTGGGGTAACTATCTTTTGGAATGATTCCATCAAAAGCATTGTTAACTGCATGATTTAAGTAAGCACTTTTTATAAATCGATTGTTTACAAAAAAGTACTGATCACCTCTCGATTTGCGGGCAGTTTCGGGTTTACCAATTACACCCGTAATATTCATGTAATCGGTTTCTTCGGAAACAGTAACCAGTTTGGCATGGTAGTTATTACCCAATATTTGAACAATGCGCTGTTTGCCGGTGCCAACTTCTAAATGAAAAACTTCTTGACCATTGCTGGTTAAAGAGAAGAAAATATCCGGAAAAGCCATCGCAACGCGTATGAATTCATCTACAATCTGCCTCATTTCTGTGGCATTGGCTTTTAAAAAATTTCTTCTGGCCGGCACATTAAAAAACAAATTCTTCATGCTGATGCTGGTACCCTCAGGCGCAGCACAAGCTTCTTGCTTAATTACTTTACTGTTTTCTATTTCAATAAAAGTACCCAACTCATCTGCTGCTCTTCGTGTTTTTAACTCCACCTGCGCAACCGCAGCAATAGAGGCCAATGCTTCGCCTCTAAACCCCATGGTTTTAATTCTAAATAAGTCGTCTATATGTCTGATTTTACTGGTAGCATGCCGCTCAAAAGCCATGCGGGCATCTGCTTCACTCATGCCCTTGCCATTATCAATAACTTGTACCAATGCTTTACCAGCATCATTAACAATCAATTTAATTTTGGTTGCACCCGCATCAACAGCGTTCTCCAACAACTCTTTAACTGCACTGGCTGGTCGCTGTATTACTTCACCTGCTGCTATCTGGTTGGCTATATTATCGGGCAATAATTGAATAATGTCACTCACAACGTCTATTTACTCGCTATTTTAAAATCTATAAATGTTTGTAAAAATAAGATTACTCTTCCATTGGCAACGCTTCATTCACTAAATTTGCAGGCTAAATTTTATCCCCATGGTTCCTAATGCAGCAATAGAGAAGATTCGTAGAAATTTTTTACCCGCTAATTTCCAAATAACGAATTGGGAATCGCTCGAACCCTGGTTTAAAGCAGTGGCAGATCGTGCGTTAAACAGCAAAGCTGATTTAGAGCAGTGGCTAAAAGATATCAGTGAATTGGAAGCAGTGGTTAGTGAAGATGCTTGTTGGCGACAAATTAAAATGACTTGTGACACTACCGATAAATTGTTGGAAGAAGCATTCACCTATTTCTGCATGGAAATTCAACCTAAGTTGCAGCCCTATGCAGATCAACTCAATAAAAAACTGGTAAACTCTACTTTTACAGCGGAGTTAGATCCTCAATTATATCATACCTATTTAAGAAGTGTTCAAAAAAGCATCGATATTTTTAGAGAAGCCAATATTCCTATTCAGGCAGAATTAAGTGTTTTACAACAACAATATGGTGCTATTGCAGGTAAAATGACGGTAGAAGTTGCCGGGAAAGAATATACGCTGCAACAGGCCGCTAAGTTTTTAGAAAGCAGTAACAGAGAACTCAGAGAACAAGTATATCGTAAAATTCAAGAACGCAGAAAGCAAGATGAGCAAGCATTACATGAGTTATACAGCACATTAATAGCTAAAAGACATCAGGTAGCTTTAAATGCTGGATTTGATAACTACCGCGATTATAAATTTAAAGAGTTAGGCAGATTCGATTATACCAAAGACGATTGTTTTCAGTTTCATGCAGCGGTGAAGCAACATGTTTTACCGTTGGTGAATGAAATTTATGCTAAAAAGCAAGCAAAGTTGGGCTTAAGTGAATTGCGCCCATGGGATACGGAAGCCGAGCCAGAAGGTATAGAACCACTAAAACCATTTACCGATGGCAACGACTTGTATAAAAAATCGGTGCAATGTTTTGAAGCCTTAAATCCATTTTTTGCCGATTGTTTGCGTAAAATGAATGAGCTTAAACATTTTGATTTAGAGAGCAGAAAAGGCAAAGCACCCGGCGGGTACAATTGCCCATTAGCAGAAAGCGGTGCGCCGTTTATTTTTATGAATGCAGCCGGACAAATGAGTGATGTTACTACCATGGTGCACGAAGGTGGACATGCAGTACATTCATTTTTAGCGCATCCATTGCCATTGAGTGCATTTAAAGAGTATCCAATGGAAATTGCAGAGGTGGCTAGTATGGCCATGGAATTATTCAGTATGAATCATTGGGAAGCGTTTTTTGACAATGCAGCAGATTTAAAACGGGCCAAGGAACATCAATTAGAGCGAACCATCACCATTTTCCCATGGATAGCCATCATCGATAAATTTCAACACTGGGTGTACGAACATCCACAACATACGGTTGAACAGCGTACCGCTGAATGGGTGAATATTTTAAACGAATTTTCTACCTCCGCTATTGATTATACGGGTCTGGATGCATTTAGGGCAATAGGTTGGCAACGTCAGTTGCATTTATTTGAAGTGCCATTCTATTATATCGAATATGGAATTGCGCAGTTAGGTGCAATAGGCTTGTGGATGCAGTACAAACAAAATCCACAGCAGGCGCTTCAACATTATATGAATGCCTTGAGCCTAGGTGGAACTAAAACCTTGCCTGAATTATACAAAGCTGCGGGATTGGAGTTTAACTTAACCCCCGACTATATTAAAAAATTGATGGAGTTTGTAAAAACTGAAATGGATGAGCTTTAATACATATAACTATTTCGAATATTTTGTTCTTTGAGTTTATGTAAGTCAATGCTGCTGTTGCGTACGCGAATGCCAAAAACTTTTTTTCTGGTTTCAACGCTTGTACTTTCAAAAAGCCGTTCAAATAAATATTCAAGTATTTCGTAGAGGCCAAGATCATCCATCCATGCTGCTTTTACCGTAATAAAATACGAGGTAGAAGTAACTCCTGGGTATGCCTCTTCTAAACAATAGTCTTCTACAGCTTTACCATAGTCGGCACAACATTTAAAAAAAGGAATTAACTCAAGATTTAATGTTTCTTCTCTATCCATGATAAAATACCATTTGATGCGTAAAGTAAAGTTAGTAAATTTTGTACTTCATTTTCTTTCACAAAACCGCATGGTTTATAACGAATATTTTCATCCCATGTTCCAAATAAGTATGATGAAGCAATGGAAAGGACAATATTTTCAGATTTCGCATCATCATAATTATTTTTTAAACCACTGATAATCAGTAGTAAATAAAGGTTATGTGTTTTCAACATTTTCCTTATTTCACCGATGCCTTTTATAGCATTAACCGATGAATTGAGTTCGTCAAATAAATTAGGGATCCCGAAGTTTTCGCAAATTTTAGCTTTTAGTGATAATTCAACACTGTATCCAGCCAAATAAAATGCACCATCGTTCAAGCCATTTTTATGAAGTACAATTGCTTCTTCTAAACGTTGTTTAGCCAAGCTTTTAATTTCTTCTAATGAATTCATGCAATACAAAATTGCAAATATTATCCATAGATTTATTGCGTATAAATACTTGTTTTTCTAATTACCCTTAGAAATATTTTTCAGCTCCAGTATAACTTCAACTGTGAAGCCTTTTTTTATTTACTTTCTATCCCGATTATTTCCTCTTGGCCCCCGATTATGATTCGGGTTTCTATTTGGGTTATTGGGATTAGTTTTCGCGTTAGGATTTTGAGGGCCTTTATTTTCTCCGCTTTGCTGCTGTGGAGGTCTTTGTTCCTGAGGACCTCTGTTAGCTCCGCCTTGTGGTGGGTTATTATTAGGATTGTTCGATTGTGGTGGTCTGTTGGGTTGATTTCCGCCACGATTGTCGGGGCGGCGATCATTACGTTGGAATTGCTGCGGACCATTATTTCTTTGCTGATCTCTCTTTTTCCGATCATTTTTCTCCAGCGTTTTTAAGCTGATTTGTCCAACCAACTCTACAAATGCAGGCTCTGCTTCTTTTTGTTTATGGTTAATAATTTCAACTGCTTGCAATTCCTCTGCTTTCTGCCCTTGTTGATTCATGCGCTTAATTTCTTTAACGCGTTGAATGGTAAGCGGATAATGTTTGCTGTTATTAGGTAGGGTATACCACATGAGGTTTTTAAAAATATCTTTCTTAATTAAGAAAGCGGTTCCCATTGCGGTATCTAAAGTATCGGCATAATCCGGAAAATGCTGTAAAGCATCTAAATACGTATCTAATTCAAAGTTCAAGCAACATTTTAATCGACCACATTGTCCACTTAGTTTTGTTTGGTTGATAGATAAATTCTGGTAACGGGCAGCCGTTGTATTTACACTCTTAAAATCGTTTAACCAAGTACTACAGCAAAGCTCCCTGCCGCAACTACCGATACCACCTACTTTAGCAGCTTCCTGGCGAATACCGATCTGCCTCATCTCCACTTTAAATTTAAAGTCGGTAGCAAATATTTTAATTAATTCGCGGAAGTCAACTCTATCATCTGCAGTATAGAAAAAAGTTGCTTTTTTACCATCAGCCTGAATTTCTACTTCACTCAACTTCATCTGAAGGTTAAGAGAACGAGAAATAGCCCTGCTGCGCGCTAATATTTCTTTTTCCCGACTTTTACTGATTTGAAAGGTTTCTATGTCTCGCTCCGAGCTTTTGCGTAAAATCTTTTTAATTTCCGGGTTAGATTCTTCTACACCTTTCTTTTTTAACTGAATCCGCACCAATTCTCCGGTTAAGCTAACTTCCCCTACATCATACCCATTCACCCCTTCCAGCGTAACATATTCCCCTTTTTCTAAATATTGTAAAGTAGTGTTGCGGAAAAATTCTTTTCTACTGCCTTGTTTAAAGCTCACTTCTACAATTTTACAACTGCTTTCAGGATCACTGAAAGGAAGGTTCAATAACCAGTCATGCACATTTAAGCGGTTACATCCGCCTGTACTACATCCACCGTTGCTTTTACAGCCATTTGGCTTGCCTGTTCCACAAGATCCACATCCCATATAAATAAATAAAAGGGTTAATAATTATTCAATGGGGCAAATTCAATCAATAATAATTCAATCACTGCTCCCCACTGTTGATATATAATTTTAGCATTATACTAAAAAAACATCAATTGTTCAAAATTAAGGTTTTGTTCTGAATGATGTGGTATAGTTTAATGGTTAGTGCATGAAACAGCATTTTTGCGTTCGCATTCCGTTCAATATAGTACGATGCTTTGTCTAATTCTTCAATAATGGCCTCTTGTTGACTAACTGATACGATTTTATTGAGTCTTTTAGCAAAATCCTTCTCCGTTTCACCTTGTTTGATGTTTTCTTCCCCTAAAACCCTGATTCGGATGCTTTGTTCTAACAGGTGATTAAAATATCGAAGAAACTGTTTCTGCTTTTCTCGCCCTAATTTATTTATTTCTTCCACAAATTTAACCTGTGCCGCCGGCCCGTTTTTAAGCATTGCATTTAACCATTCTCTTAATAAACTATTCCAGTCTTCATCGGCATGCTGTAAAAGATGTAAGGCCTCGCGATAGTTGCCTTCGCAAATGGCTGTTATCTGCTTGGCAACTTCAGGAGTAGCTTTTGATCTTGTAATTAATGCTTGTTCAATATCTTCATCTTCCAATGCAGGCACTCTTACCAACTGGCAGCGACTAAGTATGGTAGGCAATATCAATTCTTCATTTTCAGCAACTAAAATAAATAGGGTATTGGGGGGTGGTTCTTCAATAAGTTTGAGTAGTTTATTGCCCTCTTTTCCTAAATATTCCGGCATCCATAAAAGCAACACCTTGTATTTACTTTCAAAACTTTTTAAACTTAATTGGCGATTGATTTGATTACACTCATCAGAAGTAATATTACCCTGCTTATTTTCGGCTCCAATGCTTTGTAGCCAATCATAGACATTGCCGTACGGATAAGTTTGTAAAAAACTTCTCCATTCTTCAATATAATCAGCGCTAACCGGTTTATCTCCCGATTTTTTGGGAATAACAGGAAAGGTAAAGTGTAAGTCGGGGTGTAATAGTTGATGCGCTCTTTGAAAAGCTGGTTGTTCAGCTATTTGATCGGGGTGAATATAAGCCGGTGTAGGCGCCAAAGCCGTCATACCTCCAAAAAGATCTTCTACAACCGGTGCATCGGGTGGCAAACTCACTACATACTGCGCAAAGGCTAATGCCAGGGGTAAACCGCCACTGCCTTCTTTAGCTAAAAATATAAGGGCATGACTCAACCTGTTTTGCTCCACCATCTCCGCTAGATGTTGTTTAGTTGCAGCGTGACCAATAACTTCAGAAAATAACATAACCGGTTTAATATATCAGTAAAAATAAAGAAGAGCGTGCAAGTTACACGCTCTTCTTATAAATTCAATCTTCAACAATCAGTTACTTCATATATTTCAAAATTTCTTCACTGTCGGGTTTTACGCTGCTAGGAAAATAAGCCAACATTTTGCCATTTTCATCTAATAAAAACTTATTGAAATTCCACTTAATTTCTGCGTCTAATACGCCATTTTGTTCTTTAGAAGTAAGCCATTGGTATATAGGAGCCATATCAGTTCCTTTTACACTTATTTTACTTGCCAATGGAAAACTAACACCAAAGCGAGCTTTGCAAAACTCTTGAATTTCACCATCGGTGCCGGGCTCCTGACCGCCAAAGTTGTTGGCCGGAAATCCTACAATTACTAATTTATCTTTGTACTGATCATACACTTTTTGTAAAGCTTCGTATTGACGGGTATATCCGCATTGAGATGCAGTATTTACGATTAAAATCTTTTTTCCTTTAAAAGATGAAAAATCAATGTTTTTTCCTTCTATTGATTTTACCTTGAAAGCGTGTATGCTGTTGCCAAATGGCAATGCAAATGAGCTAAGTATAATCAATGTGGCAAGGGTTAATATTTGCTTCATGGGTTTAAATTTTTGATTTTGAATTTTTACATTTCAATTCTTATAACGAATATAAGTAGCTTTTGTTGACTACTATATATCATTATTTAAATGGTATATGCTACAGAAGCAATGCTGAGGGTAGTACCCGGAATTTGTAAAATAGCTGCACCGCAAGCTTCCAGACTTGCACCTGTTGTAACTACATCATCAATTAAAAGAACGTGTTTGTTGCGTAACAATTCGGGCTGGGTAACATGAAATATACCTTCCATATTTTGCCAACGCGTACTGCGGTTTTCATGGGTTTGGGTTACGGTATTAATTAAACGAATAATACAATGTTTTAATAAAGGTTTATTCCATACTTGTTGAATGCCCTCTCCAATAATGGTTGCCTGATTGTAGCCTCTTATATATTCTTTTTTAGGATGAAGGGGGAGGGGTACAATATAATCTACCGATTGAAATCTATCGGCAGTGCTTAGTGCATGCCCAAGTTGATTACCTAAAAAAAGTCCGGAAGCTTTGTTGTTTTTATATTTTAATAAAACCAACAGATGTTGCATCATACTTTGTTTGGTGAAATGATATTGAGCGCCTGCAGCATGGATTTTTATTCTGCCTGCAAATATTTTTTCTACAGGATTGTCGGGTAAATTCAAAAACCGGGTAAGGGGTAATTGGTGGATGCATTTTACGCACAAAAAATCATGGAGTTGGATATAATCAGCGCCACATATTGCACAGCAGTGTGGAAACAATAAGTGGTTAAAAGCGTTGAGGTAATATTTAACAGATAATTGCATACCCTGAAAGTAACAGAGAATGCCTTGCTATAAACAGGTATTTAACGCAATAATTAATCTTTTTTCACGGTGTAACTGATACAAATAATTGTAAAGCAATTCAAAGAAACGCCATTAAAAAAGTTGTTGATAAACTTCATCAACCCTAGTTAATGCAATTACCTGAATGGAGTATGCAGTAGGGTCAAAGCTCTTTTTATTATAGCGTGAAACGATAATTTTCTCGAAGCCTAATTTTTGTGCTTCAGCAATGCGTTGTTCAATTCTATTAACGGCCCTGATTTCTCCATTCAAACCTACTTCACCAGCAAAGCAAACAGATTGCGGAAGCGGATTATCTTCATAGGAAGAAAGTAGTGCACAAATTACTGCAAGATCAATGGAGGGGTCTTCAATTTTTATTCCGCCGGCGATGTTAACAAAAACGTCTTTCATGCCAAACTGAAATCCGCCTCGCTTTTCAAGCACCGCCAACAATAATTGCAAGCGCCTTAAATCAAAACCGGTTACTGTTCTTTGCGGAGTTCCATAAATACTGGTGGTTACCAGCGCCTGCACTTCAATTAGTAGGGGGCGCATCCCTTCTAATGCGGCAGCAATGGCGCTACCACTCAAACCGTTTTCTCTTTGCGCAATTAATATTTCAGAAGGATTGGTAACCGTGCGCATTCCTTCACTGCTCATTTCGTAAATACCCAATTCGGACGTACTACCAAATCGATTTTTTAGGGTGCGCAAAATTCTATACGCATAGTGTCGGTCGCCTTCAAATTGTAAAACCGTGTCTACCATGTGTTCTAAAATCTTAGGCCCGGCAATAGTACCATCTTTAGTAATATGTCCGATTAAAAAAACAGGCGTGTTGGTTTCTTTAGCAAATCGTTGAAAAGCAGCAGCACATTCTCTGATGTGAGAAACGGTGCCCGCACCTGAATCAATTAAATTCGATTGAATGGTTTGAATAGAGTCAACAATTACTAATTGAGGTTTTAATTTTTTTATTTCTTTGAAGATGATATTGGTATCAGTTTCGGTAAGTAAAAAGAATTGATCGTTATGAATTTTTAAACGATCGGCGCGCATTTTTATTTGCTGTTCACTCTCTTCTCCACTGATATATAGTACCCGTAAATTTTTCATTAGTAAGCCGTTTTGCAGAAACAGTGTACTCTTACCAATGCCCGGCTCACCTGCAACTAAAACTAAACTGCCGGGAACAATGCCACCCCCTAACACTCTGTTTAGTTCAGAGTCTTGTGAAACAATTCTCTTTTCTTCTAAAACAGTTACATCATTTAATGCAATGGTTTTGTTGTTTCTTTTATTTTCCGGATAATCATCCCAGGTAGTTTTTTCTTTTGCATCACCACTATGAATGACTTCTTGCGTAAAAGTATTCCATTCATTACAAGTAGGACATTTGCCTATCCACTTAGTACTTTCATATCCACAATTGCCACAAAAAAATGCTGTTTTAATTTTACTCATAGTGTAGTGTTCAAAAGAATGCATTTAAAGCAAAAGGGCCAACATTGCTGCTGGCCCCATTACTTACTAACCCATTAAATTCTAGCACTAAATTACAATAATGGGTCACATTTCAAAATTAAATTTTGGCAAAAGTTCCGCTATTTTGGCAGTTAACTTTTGGTTAACAATGGATTCAATATAAATAATATAAAAATTATATATGAATCATATATAATTTATTATTTACCAGTAATTTATAGTAAAAAATCGTGAAAGGTCTACCAATCAAGAACAAAACCTTAAAAAAACATTAAAAAAACATTAAAGTTAAGAGAATGTTAAGGAAATAAAGCAGCTTTATTGTTACTTAGATGGTCAAATAGCCTGATAAAAGGCTTTCTTACTTAAAATTAATAACATGAGAAAAAAACTGATGATGAGTTTTTGTGCTTTCCTGTTGGTATTAACGACAGGTTTGGCTCAAACAACTTCTGTTACCGGTAAAGTAACAGATGAAAATGGAACTCCACTTTCCGGAGCTTCTGTATTAGAAAGAGGTACAAAAAATGGTGTTAGTGCTGATGCAAGTGGCGCATTCACCATTAAAGTAAAATCTGGTTCAACTTTAGTAGTATCTGCAATTGGATATGAAAACCAGCAAGTTTCTTCTAATTCAACTAATCTGTTAATAAAGCTAGCAACTGATACCAGAGCGTTAAGTGAGGTTGTTGTTACGGGAACAGGTGTTGCAACCAGCAAAAAAAGATTGTCTATTTCTGTAGAGTCTATTTCTGCTGATAAATTACCTGCTGCTCCAAGTGCTTCTATTGATCAGGCATTAGCAGGTAAAATTGCCGGTGCTCAAATCAGTTCTAGTTCTGGTAACCCTGGTAGTGCTGCAAGCATTCAATTGCGTGGTATTAACACCATTGGTGGTGGTACTCAACCAATGATATTGGTAGACGGAGTTGAAATGGGTGCATCTGCTTTAAACACTTTGGATTTAAATACGGTAGAAAGAGTGGAGGTAGTACAAGGTGCTGCGTCTTCTACTATTTATGGTGCACAAGGTGCAAACGGTGTAATCCAAATCTTCACTAAAAAAGGAAAGGCCGGCAAATCCAGAATTGATTTATCTAGCAGAGTTAGCTACGATAACTATATTAATGTAGGAAATGTACGTCAGCCTTTAAATCACTCATTTACTACTAATGCAAATGGTGATATCTTAAATAACAGTGGTGGTTTACTTTCAGTGAATGCTAATGGTGTTTGGGATAATGGTACATGGGAAAATGGAGCAACTGCTCAAAATAATAAGCCATATAAAGGTAATACTAAATATTACGACCATATTGCTCAATTATACAGAGAAGCAAGAACTACCAATAGTTCTATTTCATTTTCTGGTGCAAAAGAAAAGTCTGATTACTCTATTAACTTATCTCAGTTAAGTCAAGAAAGTATCATCGATGGTGGTTTAAAAAGAACCAATCTTACTTTAAACTATGGTTTTGAAGTATTGAAAAACTTAAAAGTAAGAGCTATTACTCAGTTAGCTTATACTGATAACACTACTGGAAACCAAGGTATTTCATCTGCTTTATATACTTATCCGTTTGCGGATTTTGCATCTAAAGATGCAGATGGCAACACTCCATATTATTTTGGAGCTTTTGCAGGTGCAAACAGCAGAAACCCTTACTATGCTCGCCAATACAGAGCTTTTGGTGACAAGCAAGTAGACGTTATTCCTTCTTTAAACGTAAACTATAAGTTCCCTAAGTTTGTGGAGTTAGACTATAAGTATGGTATTAACCAAAACAGACAAGATTACACTCGTACAGATGCTAATCAAACTTTAAACAAGAATGCTGTAGCAACTTCTAAGTACATCGGTAATGATATCTCTGGTACTATTTATAATTATACGCAAAGAACTACTACTCAAAACTCACTATTTACTGCAACAGCTAAATTTGATTTTGAAAAAGATTTTGGTTTTAAAAATTTACCAATTACGGCTACTACAACTGCCATCTACGATTGGCGTGAAAAGAAAAGAAACTATACTGCTTTAAATTTTGTTGGATTGCCTTTATATAGTGCAAATGCAAACCAAGCAGCAACAAAGAGCGTATTAGAAGTTTATGAAGATTTATTCAGAACTTTTGGTCTTTATGTAAACCAAAAATTTGAGTGGTCTGATTTAGCTGGTGTTTCTGCCGGTGTTCGTTCTGACTATTCATCTGCATTCGGAAGCGGTCAAACTGCTCAACAATTCCCTCGTGGAGATGCTTATTTCAGACTATCCTCTTTAGGATTCTGGAACAACGGAAAAATTTCTGAAATAGTTCCTGAATTCAAATTAAGAGGTGCATTTGGTGAAGCGGGTATTCAACCTGGTGTATTTGATCGTATCCCTACTTTAGCAAGTGGTATTACTACCAATGGTTCTTATTTCTATAATCCTTCTCGTTTAGCTAATCAGAACTTAACAGTAGAGCGTTCTCAGGAATTAGAAATTGGTACTGATTTCTCTTTGAAATTAGGTAAAAAAGCATGGTTCCGTTCATTGAACGTAAGTGCTACTTACTGGACGAGAAAAGGTACAAATGTAATTTGGGTAATTCCTGTTCCAATTTCATCTGGTGCATCTGAAATTAAGTCTAACGTATTAGATTTATCTTCAAACGGTTTCCAGGCTTCTCTTGATTTAAATGTTTACAAAGGAAAAAATTTAGATTGGAATTTAACAGCTGCTTTTGGTACAACTAAAACCTTTACTGATAATATTTATGGTACTCCTGATATTCCATTGGTTTGGGGAAGTGCTGCTACTTACACTTTAAGACCTGGTGAGCAGTTTGGAACTATTTATGGTTATAAGGGTATTACGTCAGTTGACCAAAAAGATGCTGATGGTGCTTATTATTTAAATCAGGCAAATAAGGCTAACTACGAAATCGTTGATGGTATTGTAGTTGATAAGACTTCTAAAAGAGCTCAATTTACTTCTGATAAGTGGGTTTTAGGAAATACCACACCTAAGTTCAACCTTTCATTTACCAACACTATTAACTATAAGAACTACTTAAGCTTTAGCTTCCAGTTCGATTGGTATTATGGATCTAAACAATACAATCAAACAAAAGAGTGGATGTATAGTGAAGGCTTACATGGCGATTTTGACAAACCAGTTACTATTAATGGACAAACTGGTGCTTGGGTTGCTTACTACAGAAGCTTCTATGATGCTTCTGAAAGTAATGGTACAAAGGACTATTTCTTAGAAAATTCTTCTTTCTTACGTTTGAGAAATATTTCAGTTTCACTAGACTTTGCTAAATTATTTAAAGTACCATTTACTGATAAACTTCAGTTATTCATGAGTGGACGTAACCTTTTCACCATATCTAAGTATACAGGAATGGATCCGGAAGCAAATGAAAATACAACCGGTGGTGGTAGTACTTCATCTACTCAAACTTCAGTTCAGCGTGGTTTGGATTATTTCTCATTCCCTAATACCAAATCAATTCAAGTTGGTTTGAATATTGGCATTAACTAGTAAAAAAATAAAATATGAAAATGAAAATATTTAAAACACAAATACTAATAGCTAGTTTATTAGTATTTATGGGGTCTTGTAAAAAGGCCGACTTAGATGTCACCAATTTAAATAACCCATCTTATTCTGTATTGCAAAGTGAAAGCGGAATTTTATCTTTTGCTAGTGGTTTCTATAAGATTGGATTTGGTGATCAGTCTGTAGCATCTTTAGATGATGGTTTAGGATTTGGTATGTTAACTATTGTTTATGGTTTTCATGAATCAATGGGTGATAACATCTATATTCCTTGGGGAAACAATAACTACAAATTTGCTGACAACCCACAATGGGTTAAGTTAGACAATGGTGATACTGTTTTCAATCCAATTGGTGCAGGTCAGAAATTTGAAATGAAACTTAGAAATTCTAGAGCTTATGGTGCTACTAATGCATTTTTGCCTGAGTGGACTTACATGTATTTCTTAAACAACTCTGCTAACGTATTACTATCTAAAGTAGATGGTACAACATTTGCGGGAGATGCCGATACCAAAAAGAAAGTGTTGAAAGCTTGGTCTTATTGGTGGAAAGGGTATGCATATTCTAGAATCGGCTCTATGTATATTGCTGGTTTAAAGATTGATGAACCAAATGCTACCAATGGTACTTACTTAACCAATGCTGAATTAATCACTGAAGCAAACGCTAATTTTGATAAAGCAAAAACAATTCTTGCAGGCTTAACTTCAGGTGCTGCTTTTGATGCAGTTTTAACAAGTATCATCCCTGATTATATGCGGGTTTTACCTAGTGGAACTACCGCAATTCCTACACCGGCTTCTTGGATTAAGAACATCAATTCAATGAAAGCTAGAAACTTATTGGCTAATACGCCTTTAAGTGCTATGAACGCTGCTAAATGGGCTGAATTACGAACTTTAGTAGATGCTGGTGTAACCAGTGCCAGTGATTATGTATTCTTGATGAGAAACTATAAGGATAATGCTTTGTCTTTCACCAATAACTTTGCTTATGATGGAAGCGTTATTGGTTATACTGCTGGAGAAGGTAATACTTATTTTGTAAGTGAACGTTTAATACAAGATTTTGATCCTACCGACAAAAGATTTTTAAACAATTTTGATTTAATGACAACTCCAGAGGTAAATAGAAGAGGTCGTGGTATTACTTTCGGTACTCGCTATTATCTTACAGATGCTTTATATTCTTCTAACAACGGCGCTATCAAACATTACAATTCTACTCCTGGTACTGTTAATTTTTATTTATCAGCCAGCTATGAAGAAAATCAGTTAATGAAGGCAGAAGCATTAATTAATACTAGTCAAATAGATGATGGTATTGCAATTTTAAATGCGGTTCGTGCTCATCAAGGTGCTGGTATAAGCAGCCCTAATGGTCTTACATTGGATCAAGCTAAAGAACAAATCAGAAAAGAAAGACGTTGTGCTTTAGTATTCAGAGGCGTTGCTTTCTATGACCTTCGCCGTATTGGTGCACTTGCTGATGCATCTTTAGGTGGTGGTAGAAAAGGTGCAGTTGTATTAGATGGAAAAGGTGTTGTTCAAAACAATGCTACTGTTAACTACAACTACTTAACTTACTGGGATGTTCCACAGAATGAATTGGACTTCAATGCTCCTGCTTCTGGTAGCGCTCCGGTTAAAAATCCTAACTAAACTTAATTTCATAAGAGTTTAATATCCCGGCTACATTTAATGTAGCCGGGATTTTTTTTAATCTATCTGTTATAATTCTAATACTATATTTTGGAAAAATAGTTTTTATATTTTAATTTTGTTTACCCTCTATCATATAACATATAGATAATCGTTTACTTATTTCGATGTCTAATTAGATTGGCATTCTTTAAATGCCCAACAATTGCGTTAATAGTATAAAATTTCGGGAATGTCTGTGTCATTTAAAATGATAGGATGTATCTTTTAAATTAGTTGAAAATTATACTTATCAATGAGTCATCAGCAATATTTATATATCACCCGCAACGGTTATCAGGTATATGCTTACCAGCTATTCTTAACCAACATTAGGAATTGGAAAACAAGTAATGTACCGACGAAACCGATAATTCATATCGTTAAAAAATTATTTTTTATACTTTGTATTTCATTACTTCCATTCGCTGCCCATACTCAAAATTATGCTGCACTCCTTATTCCGGATAGTTTACTAAAACAAGCTAATACAGTAAAACGCTTTGAAGAAATTAAAGTTTCAGTAAGTGGTTTAAATAAAGCTAAAGTGAACAGAAAAGTAGCGTATACCATATTGAATGAATATGGCAATCATTTCACTAAAATTAGAAGCTTTTATGATGATTTTGAAAAAGTGAATGAACTGAAAGTAAAGTTATTTGATGCAAATGGCAAATTAATTCGATCGGTAAAAAAAAGTGAATTTAGTGATGAATCTGTTTATGATGGTTATAGCCTTGCTTTAAGTGCACGTGTAAAAAAATATGATGTAAACTTTAAACAATACCCTTTTACAGTTGAAATTGAAGAGGAAAATGAGTGGAAAGGATTTTTGCGTTTGCCAATGTGGAATCCAATTGAGGATCAATACCTTTCTGTGGAAGAGAGTAGTTACATATTAGAAGCACCACAAGATTATGCTATACACGCTAAATACAATCGATTTCAACCGTATTTTCAAATAGATAGTACCTCTAATAAAAAAAGATACACTTGGTCTGTTAAGCATTTAACAAGTATGCAAACAGAAATTTATGGGCCTACTTTAAATGAATTAGCCCCTTCATTAGTTATCGTCCCTCAAAAATTCGAGTATGGCAATGAAATTGGATCAATGCAAACATGGAATGACTTTGGTAACTACTTTTTGTCTCTAAATAAAGATCGAGATCAACTACCGGTAAATATTAAAAATACAGTTCATGCTTTAACCGATACGGTAAGTGAAGCTAAACGAAAAATTGAAATTTTATATAGTTATCTTCAAAAGAATACCCGATACATCAGTGTGCAATTGGGTATTGGTGGTTTACAACCCTATACGGCTTCGTATGTAGCAGAAAATAAATACGGTGATTGTAAAGCCCTGAGCAATTTTATGGTTAGTTTATTAAAAGAAGCAGGTATAAAAAGCTATTATGCCCTAATTGCTGCCGGTGAAGAAAATGCAAATAAAGTAATTCCTGATCTACCTTATGATTATTTTAATCATGTTATAACATGTGTACCCAATGATGGAGACACTATGTGGTTAGAATGTACCAGTCAAACTTCGCCACCCAATTATATGGGCACTTTTACGGGAAATAGAAACGCATTATTAATTACCGATTCGGGCGGAAGATTAGTACAAACCCCCTCTTATTCTTCTTTAAAAAATGAGCAAATTAGAAAAGTGAATGCCGCAATTACAAATACCGGAATGCTCATATTAAATGTTCTTACCTTTTTTTCTGGTATAAACTATGAGTACCCTCATTCAATTATGCACCAACTCAATCAGACAGATAAAATTGAATACTTAAATGCACATGTTAATTTACCTACGTATACATTGAATAAATGTGAATATATACTGCCTCAACCAAATTTACCAGAGATAAGTGAAAATTTAATTATTCATTGTGATAATTATGTTATCGCAAATAGTAAAAGGTTATTTATAGCACTTAATTTCTTTAATAAAACCAGTAAAAATAATTTTTCTACTGAACGCAAAACACCGATTGTAATAAAATATACAACTAAAAATATAGATACCCTATCATTCAAAATTCCAGATGGTTATGATATTGAATCAATGCCAAATGCCGCTCATATAGAAAGTGAATTTGGAACCTATTCGTTAGATATTACCAATAAAAAAAATGGCACTATTGAGTTAATTAGAATCAGCACTTTAAATGCAGGAACATACAAGGTTACAGCGTTACAGTCCTATAAGGATTTTATTAATAAGCAAATTAAATTAGATCAATCCAATATTGTATTCATCAAAAAATAAATAAGTATTGCTACATGAAAAAAATTTTAGTTATTTTATTGCTTTTGTTATTTATACAAGGAAACGCACAGCAAAAATCATCTGTAAAATTTGGTAAAATCACCAAAGAGGATTTTAATGTGATACCACCTGCATCAGATTCTGATGCAAATGCAATTATCATTGCCGATATTGGGGAGAGTAATTTTAGGACTAATCCTCAATCTGTACTTTCTTTAAAATACAATCGTTTTTCTAGAATTAAATTGGTTAATTCTAATGGATTTGATGCCGCTACTATTACCATTCCCCTTTATAAGGGTGATCACTCCACTGAAAAACTAGAAGACTTTAAGGCATTTACCTATAACCTAGTTAATGGTAAAGTCGAAGAAACTAAAGTTAATTCAAGTACAATGATAGTAGAGAATTACAATAAAAATTGGGTGTTTAAAAAAATAACTTTTCCAAATATTTCACCAGGTAGTATCATTGAATATAATTACACAATTAATTCAGATTTCTTTACCAATATACAACCTTGGACTTTCCAGGGTAATTATCCTTGCTTATGGAGTGAATACAATGTTGAAATACCTGAATTTTATAATTATATAGTTGTATCACAAGGATATCAACCATTTCATATAAAAGAAGAATCTTCTTATGGCACTATTTTAAATTTTGTGCAGCGTTTAGAAGACCTTGCAAGAACCTATGGGGAAAGTCAACCTAGTAATCGGATATCAATACAGGCGGATATTCAAAAGTATAAATGGGTAATGAAAAATGTACCCTCTTTAAAGGAAGAAGCATTTACCACTACAGTGAATAACCATATTGCCAAAATTGAATTTCAATTAAATACAATTAAATATCCAAATTCAAACATACAGTATGTAATGAATAATTGGAATAAAGTTGCTTTTGAATTGAATAATGATGATGAGTTTGGAGCTAGTTTATATAAAAATAATTATTGGATTGAAGATTTATTGCCTTTTGCAATTGATACCACCATGCCTAAAATTTTAATTGCAAAAAAACTATATGAATTTGTTAGGAATAATTTCACAAAAAAATATGACAATAGTTTTTATTTACATGCTTCCCTTAAAGATATATTCAAAAATAAAACTGGTTCTTCCAGTGAAATTAATTTGCTATTAACTGCTTTATTAAATCATTACAAAGTTAATACACAGCCAATCATTTTATCTACCAGAACCCATGGAAAAGTACATGAGTTTTACCCACTACTCAGTAGGTATAACCATGTGATTACTCAGGTTAATTTAGAGAATGATCAAACGATTTATTTAGATGCATCTGTACCCAATTTAATGTTTGGTAGATTACCGCTAGACTGTTTTAACGGTCAAGCTAGGCTACTCACTAAAGATGATTTAGTCCCATTAAATTTTTCACCTGAAACATTAAGTGAAAACTCTTACACGAATGTTTTTATAAATGAAGGCGATAAATTAGAAGCAACTATTTCCAGAAAATTAGGATTTTACCAATCTAAGGTTATTAGAGAGCAATTAAATCATACTGATACTAAAAAGCAGATGAACTATTTTGCAACAAAGATAAATCCTGATTTTTCTATAGATAGTTTATTGATAGACTCTTTGAACACTATCAATGAATCTATTAACATCGATTTATACACTAGTTTTAATAAATTTACTAGTGATATAGTATACTTTAATCCTTTCCTTGTTTCATTTGTAGAAAAAAATCCATTTAAATCTACCAACAGACTTTATCCTGTTGAAATGCCTTATTTATCAAATGATGTGTTTACTTTGAGTATGGAAGTGCCTAAGGGTTATGCGATAGAGGAGTTGCCCAAATCTATTCGATATAACTATAATGAGAATGAAGGAAAGTTTGAATATATACTCGTTAACAACAATGGCTTCATACAATTTAAATCTGTTCTTAGCCTAAATAAGGCCAATTTTACGCGAGATGATTATAATTCACTTAGGGATTTTTTTTCGTTGATTATTGCTAAACAAAACGAAAAAATAGTATTCAAAAAAATTAAGAGTTAAAATAGTTCATTAGGTTAGTAAAAAAATCCCGATTATATTAAATAATCGGGATTTTTTTATTTCAATAATTCAATTAATATTTTATTGAAAGATTAATTGAATTACAATGTAATTTCTACTCTAATAAATGAATATCTACCATTCATACCCAATTGTGTTACTCTTCTTGAATAGTTAAATTGATTATTCGAAGAAATACCATTATTATTGGTAAAGCCCGCTTGTTGCGCGGTTTTAGTTTCTACAAATGTATTGTAAGTTGCACTGGTAGAAGTAACATCTAAACGATGTAAAGTACCTGCCGATGCTTTTAATAAGTCGGAATACACATCAAACAGATTATTCGCACCTACTGATAATTTTAATTTATCACTTACTTTGTAGCCTATGGTTAAATCGGTAACTAATTTAGCACCTAGTTCCTGACGATAGAACCAACTACCTACTAAATTACCCCCTGAAGTACTTTCTAAATGTATTACTTTACCGAAATAAGTGCTTCTTAATAAAGCGCTCCATTTATTTAATTTATATGTTACGCCGAAATTTCCTTTTACTTGAGGGTTACCTTCAATTAAAGTTGCTTTGTTAATGGGGCTTAAATAAATATGCTCTTTACCGGCTAGTTTATCCGATGCTTTTACGTTTCCTATTAATTCACGTTTAGTAAAGGTTCCTGCTAATTCAAATTTTAAAGTTTGACCCTTTGGCATTTTTACATTGTACGTTGCAATCGCATCTATACCAGATGTGCGTAAATCAACTGCATTGGCCATAAATACGCCACGAGACGCATTGTTATTTAATAAAATATTGTAAATCGCCTGATCTTGTGTACTACCTGTTGCACTTCCACTAAATGCATCTGTTAAAATGATGCGGTCATTTACTCTGGTGCTGAATCCATCTACCGTAAGGGTAAATCCACCATACTTTGCGGTAACTCCCAAACTTAAGCTAGTTGCTAATTCTGCTTTTAATGACGGTATTCCTAATAAATCTGCTGCTTTGCTATTATTGGGTAAGGTAGCATCATCATAAGCAATACCACCCTGGAAAACAGTAGATGTTTTGGTTAAATATTTTTGTTGTAATGATGGCGCTCTAAAGCCGGTGCTGATTGCACCTCTGAAATTAATGTGTTGATCTATTTTATAGCGAGCTGCTAATTTACCGCTTAGATTACTTCCAAAATCTGAATAATTTTCAAAGCGAACGGCTCCGTCTACCAATAAACCTTTTGCTGGTTCTATTTCTAAATCGGAATACAAAGCAAATGAGGTTCTGTTAGCATTGATCGTATTATCAGATCTAAAGCCCGGAAATACCTGCGCACCACCGGCTGGAATGCCTGACTTATTATCTGCCAAGGTTAATGTTGTTGGCGCACCATTTAATATATCTACAGCACCATTTGTTCTTCGCATGTAGTTGGCCCATGATGATTCTTCACCCGCTTTTTGTTGGTAATTTTCGTAACGAAATTCAGCACCAAATGCCAGGTTAGCCTTTAATGCATTGTCGTATTTTTTAGACAAATCGAAGTTGGTAGTGTTTTGGCGGAACTGTAAAACACCTGCATCAAATGAAGTTTGTTTTAATCCATTATTGTAATAGCCCGAAACGTTTAATGAATTTTCTACTGAAAACTTAAAAGCGTTTTGTCCATATACATTACTCAAATCATATTCCCAACTGCCTAATTTGCCTTTTAAGCCGGTACCCAATGAAATGTCTGAAATTACAGAACCAATTTCTGGCAAGAATCCTTTTGGATATATTGCAGGGATATTGCTATTTTGGTAAGGTAAACGGTAAAAACCCGTAGAATTACCTACGCGTTGGCTGAGGATGCTGAAAAAATAAAACTCATTGTTGTTCTTTAATTTTAAAGCGCCATTAATTACACCTTGTACATTTTGTGTACGAGACTGGCCCACACGCATTTGTAAATCATTGCGAGTAATTTTTAAACTGTCTAACAAAATCTGGCTATTGGCATCACCACCTCTACCTGTGCGGTTGTCTATATCACCACCTCTCTCACCTGAGCGTACTGTAGGTTCACGTTTTTCAAACACACCTGTAAAGTTGATAAAGCTACCTTTCGTTTTTCCCAGCTGCCATCCGTAATTAATGGTGGCTTGTACTTTTTGACCATCGGTTACTTTTCTTTTAATGTATACCGGATCTATGCCATTTGCAAAATTACCTGCATTGGCATTGGTATAAGCTTCATAGGTAGTGTTATTGGCACCATAGCTGATGGTTGCTTTACCCTTGTTGATATTGTTGTTTAATTGCACGTTTAATACACCTGCAATGGCATCGGAACCATATTGTGCTGCTGCACCATCGCGTAGCAACTCAATTTTATCTATTGCAGCAGCCGGTATGGAGTTTAAGTCTGTACCAACAGAACCACGCCCCATTGTACCATTTAGGTTTACCAACGCAGTGGTATATCTTCTTTTACCATTTAATAAAACCAAGGTTTGATCTGGACCTAAACCTCTAACAGTAGCTGGGTCTATGTGATCTGTACCATCTGCCACTGTTTGTGGGGTAGAGTTAAAAGAAGGTGCAACGTAGTTCAAAATTCCGGTTAAGTCCGTTTGCGGAATGTCGGAAATCAAATTCTTTACATCAAATACATCTACTGGCACAGTACTTTCTAGTTTTGTGCGAGGCACCCCTCTAGAACCTAATACAACCACATCTTCTAAGTTAGATTTGGCCAACTTCAGTTGAATGTTTAGTGGGGTATTTCCCTGTGTTTGTACTTCTGCAGCTTCAAAACCAATGTAGCTAACGGTTAAAATAGTTCCGTTTTCTACTTCAATTGCAAAGCTTCCATCTACATTGGTAACAGTTTTGTTTTTCGCACCTTTGGCTGAAACTGTTGCAGCCGAAAGTGGTTTACCATTGTTGTCTTTTACCGTTCCGGTAATTTTAGCTTTTTGCGCAATGGCAAAATAACTAATCAGGCTCGTTAATACGAGCAATTGAATTCTTCTTAGCATAGTTTTAATTTAAAGTGAACGAATGCAAATATAAGTAATAGTCTTGTAAATTGATAGACTAAAGACTGTCGTGTATAAATATACTAAAAATTACTATTTATAGTTAAATTATGATATAAAAATTGCTTAAAATTTTATTTCTTCTTCGTGTTCATTGAAAAAATGAAACTCAATAATGTGGTAGTTGGTGTTTGACTTAATATTTATTTTAGTGTTGAATTTCCTACTCCACTTTTTAATGGTTGAATTAAAGAACCAGCCTTTGGTTAAGTGAGAATAAACGATTGGATGAACCATTAAAGTAAGATTCTTGTGTGCATGGCTGGTTAAATAATACAAGCGCTTTTCAATTTCATCTTCTAATAAAAGGGTAGAGGATATTTTACCGCTGCCATTGCAAACTGGGCAAGACTCAGAAGTATTGATATTTACCTCCGGCCTCATTCGTTGGCGAGTAACTTGTAATAAACCAAATTTAGAAATAGGAAGAACGGCATGTTTTGCACGGTCGGTTTTCATAAACTCTTCCATGGCTTCTTGTAGTTTCTTTTTATTGTCTGGCAGTTTCATGTCAATAAAATCAACTACAATAATTCCACCAATATCTCTTAGCCTAAGCTGACGAGCTATTTCTTCTGCAGCCTCCATATTGGTTTGTAAGGCATTTTCTTCCTGGTTATTGCTTACACTTTTATAACCGCTATTTACGTCTATTACGTGCAAGGCTTCGGTGTGTTCAATGATTAAGTAGGCTCCGCTCGGTAAATTAACCGTTTTACCAAAAGAAGATTTTACTTGTTTGGTAATGCCATACTGATCAAATAATGGCAAACCACTACTTTGAAATAAACTTACTATATCTGTTTTGTCGGGCGCAATTCGTTGTATATAGTTTTGAGTAGCGGTGTACAAACTTTTGTCGTTCACCACCACTTTATTAAAGTCGGCACTCAACAAATCACGAAGAATGCTGGTCGTTTTAGTCTCTTCGCTTAAAATACGTACTGGAGCAACTGCACCTTTTAAATTAATCTGAATGCTTTTCCAGCTTTCAATTAATGATAAAAGATCTTGATGCAACTCTGCTGTACTTTTTCCTTCGGCAGCAGTTCTTACTATGATTCCGAAATTTTTAGGGCGAATTGATTCAACTATTTTCTGTAAACGCTTACGTTCATCGCCCGAATGAATTTTTTTGGATACGGCAACAATTTCGTTGAAGGGGGTTACTACCACAAATCTACCGGGTAAAGAAAGTTCGCAGCTTAAACGGGGTCCTTTGGCAGCAATAGGCTCTTTCAGAATTTGAACCAATACATTAGGCTTACCATTTAATACCTCATTTATTTTACCTGTTTTTACAATTTCCGGTTCAGTCTGGAATTTAGAAAAATCGAACCCGTTTGGTTCTTTATCGTTCATTGCCAGCTGCGTATATTTAATAATTGAGCGAACATAAGGACTTAAGTCTGTATAATGTAGAAAGGCATCTTTTTCAAAACCCACATCTACAAATGCAGCATTTAAACCCGGAATGAGTTTTTTTACTTTACCAAGATAAAGGTCACCCACAGCAAAATTCATGTCAGAACTTTCGCTATGCAGTTCCACCAGTTTCTTATCTTCCAATAAAGCTATTTCAACACCTGTTGGGGTTGAGTTTATAATTAATTCTTTGTTCACTTAAGCAACTTTAAAATACAAATATACCGCCCGGATAGCGGGCAGTGTCTATCTACTTAAACTATAAATCATCGCTGAACGGTAAGGAAGGAGGAATGATAAAGTTGCAATGGGAAGGGTGCAGCGATAGTATGTAGATAAGTATTACAAGCACTGTAATTTTATATACAGTGCTTGTAAAATATGTTCAATAGAAACAGAACTATTTATTCTTTTTCTTATGACGATTCTTTCTTAAACGTTTTTTTCTTTTGTGTGTAGCGATTTTATGACGCTTTCTCTTTTTACCACAAGGCATACCAAGATATTTTATATAGTTAAAAAATAATTTATTTTTTTAATTCCTCAATTCTTTTGGTCAATTCGGCTTTTGCTTCGGGGATATTTACCAGTTGCTTTGCCTTTTCATAATAAACAATTGCATTGGCTTTGTCTCCCTTTAAATCAAATGATTCTGCAATATGAAATACTGCTTCCACATTGGTTGGATCTACCTTTAAAACAGCTTGAAAACGTTCAATTGCTTTATCGTATTGACCACTTTTTTTGCCTCCTAACCCTAAAACCATCTGTCCATATACATTTCCCGGATCCTTTTTAACCACTTCTCTGATGGGTAAAATACCCTCCATTGGGTTGTTGCTGAGGTTCCCAAAAATGTAACAAGCACCTAATCCAATCTTGCTGGAATCGTTAGCAGGATTGATTTTCAATGATTTTTCTAAAAGAACTTTTGCGTTGCTAGCCAACCAGTTTTGCATGGTGGGCTCCCCTGTTGCCATTAGTCTGTTTAAAAACAATCGGGCGGCAAAGGTGAGGCTTTTTTCAGAATTTTCCAACTTCGCAGCCTCAGAAGTATAATAAGCGTATGGTTCGAAGAGTTGACCACTATCTTTCCAGAATCTGGCTAATTGATGAAATACGTGTATTTGTTGGTCTTTATCGTCTGTTTTAGCTACTGATTCCTCTAAATTATTAAGTCGTTGAACTTGTTCCGGCTTTAATTTAGCATAAGCTTCTGCCAAAATATTTTTCTTAAAATCTATCTTTTCTGGGGCATGATCATGACCATCATCAGCCGAATGCGCAGAATTTGATTTAAGGGGTATGGTTCTACCTCCAACATACAATCCTACACAAGCCAATACCGATAGGGCAATAATTATATAATGCTGCTTTTTCACTTTGAATTTGCTTTTGGCAAAGGTAGCTTACTTGTGCTTGCTTTTTACTTCACTTACAAATTCTTTTGCAGGTTTAAATGCAGGTATAAAATGCTCGGGAATTTCTACGGCAATATTTTTTTTAATATTTCGTCCGATTTTAGCCGCCCTTTTCTTTGTTATAAAGCTGCCGAAACCACGGATATAGATGTTTTGTCCTTGTGAAAGACTTTCTTTTACCTCTTTAAACATGGTTTCTAACGTCACCAAAACATCTACTTTTGGAATACCGGTTTTTTCTGAGATGTTATTGATGAGATCTGATTTTCTCATTTGATATGGTTTTGAATGGTTTCTACGGATTAAAGTAAATCAAAAAGATTGAATTATACAAAAAAATATATGACTAATTTTGTGAATTTATATATAATTACACAAATCATTCAATTAGTTACAATTATAAAAATCATACAATATATCCAATAACCCTATTTTTTATATCTTGAAAAAAGTACCCTCTAATATCCAATTTTTGCAAAACGATGCATTACAAACATCATTTACCAATGTATTAATGCAATGGAATAAAACCCATAACAAACGTACAATGCCATGGAAGGGTGAAAAAGACCCATATAAAATTTGGCTGAGTGAAGTAATGCTGCAACAAACCCGGGTTGAACAAGGTTGGCCATATTTTAGTAGGTTTATAGAACATTTTCCTACCATCATTCATTTAGCCAATGCTAAAGACGAGGCTGTATTTAAATTGTGGGAAGGTTTAGGATATTACAGCAGGTGTAGAAATTTGCTTTTTACAGCTCGTTACATTGCTTTTGAATTAGGCGGACAATTCCCGCACACTTATGATGAATTAATTAAGTTAAAAGGCGTGGGGCCTTATTCGGCAGCTGCAATTGCTTCTTTTGCTTATAATTTGCCATACGCCGTGGTAGATGGGAATGTGTATAGGGTTATTGCTCGTTATTTGGGTATAAATGAACCAACAGATACCAATATCGGTAAAAAATTATTTAGTGAATTCGCCAATCAGTTAATCAATAGAAAGCAGCCGGGAACTTATAATCAGGCGATTATGGATTTTGGAGCAACCATCTGTAAACCTGCTCTACCCTTGTGTGCCAGCTGTCCGTTACAGCATACCTGCAAGGCACTTAAAGCAGGCGTTGTTCATCAATTACCGGTAAAATTAAAAAGCATTCAACGCAAAAACAGGTGGATGTATTATTTTGTCTTTACCCATCAAAAAAAGATCGGGATATTACAAAGAAGCAACAAAGATATCTGGCAAGACTTACATGAGTTTTATCTGGTTGAATCCAATAATATGATAACCTGGAATGCCCAATCCATCAAACAATGGGTAAAAGACCAGCTAAATATTATTGAATTTGACATAGCAAAAATTTCGGCTATGCGTAAACAGCAACTAACTCATCAGCAAATTAACGGCCAATTTATTCATATAGCTATCGATAAAATACCGGAGGCTTTGCAAGGCCTTAAGTGGGTTAATCATCAACAAATTAGCCAATTAGCATTTCCCCGGTTTATAACTGCATATTTTGAGGAAGAAGGTTAGTGCATGGTATTTTTAAATGATTTACTTTTACATCACAGGTTTGTTTTAAATTATATTAATAAATAATAATTTTGTACAATCTATTGTTTAACTAAAATACCCAACTTTGGATTACCACTCGGTTCATGAATTTATTCCCTCCATTCAATTATTAGCTGTAAGAGCGCAGAGTACTTCATTATTAATGATTGTATTGATGCTGCTAATTTTTCTTTCCTTTGTGCTATCCGGCGCAGAAGTGGCATTTTTCTCTTTAACGCATAAAGACATTAATTTATTAAGAACAAAGCAACAGCCTTCTTATCAGCGTATTGTTGATTTGGTGGAAGAACCTAAAATTTTATTGGGCTCGTTATTGATTTCCAACAGCTTTATTAATATTTCTATCATTATCATCTCTAATTTTTTAATCGATAACCTATTTGATTTTGAACAGTTTAATGCGGTTTGGGTTGAATTTGTAATTAAAGTGGTAGCAGTTTCATTTGTGCTGGTATTAGTTGGGGAAGTAATGCCTAAAGTAATGGCTACTCAAAATAACATCCGTTTTGCCAAAGATTTTGGGGGTATTATTCATGCTATTGTTTACCTAACTTCCAGACTAAGCAAGCGTCTGGTTAAATACTCTGATATTATTGAATCAAAACTTAATAGCAACTCAAACGGTTCCTATAGTTTGCAGGAATTAGATCATGCCATTGATATTACTTCAGAAAATACAGCTTCTGAAAAAGAAAAAAATATTTTAAAAGGAATAGTGAAGTTTGGAAATATTACAGTGAAGCAAATCATGACTACCCGCGTAGATGTGCATGGGGTAGATGCAGAAACAAAATTTCATGAACTGTTGAACATCGTGAAGGAAATGCATTACAGCAGATTCCCCATTTTTAAAGAAGGACTCGATAATGTGGTAGGAATAATGCATACCAAAGATTTACTTCCATATTTGAACCATCCAGATGATTTTAATTGGCACGATTTATTCAGAGCGCCTTATTTTGTTCATGAGCAAAAATTGATTGATGATTTATTGAATGAGTTTCAATCTAAACGAATACATTTTGCAATTGTAGTAGATGAGTTTGGTGGTACAAGCGGTATTGTTACCCTCGAAGATATTTTGGAAGAAATTATTGGAGACATCAAAGATGAATTTGATGATGAAGATGCAGGTTATAAAAGGATTGATGAACATACGGTAATTTTTGAAGGCAAAACAATGATTAATGATGTATGCAAGGTTATGGGCGTTGGTTTAAATACATTTGAAGAAGTAAAGGGAGAGAGTGAATCCTTAGCAGGAATGGTGTTGGAAATAGCGGGGGAAATTCCTTTAGTAAGTTCAGTTATCACCGCCGGAGATTTTGAGTTTACTGTAATGGAATTAGAGCGCAATAGAATTAATAAAATAAAAGTAACTATTAAGGATAAGAGAAAAGAAGATTAAATCTTTTTTCTTGTCGATAGTAAAACCAATCTATTTATGTTATTGAATTGGGTAAAAAATATTGTTGCATGTGGAGTAATTTTAATCATAGCTGGTATGATGTATGCATGCAACAGTGCCTATACACCCAAGCCAACCGGTTATTTCAACATTGCATTTCCTGAGAAAAAGTATCAGGTATTTAGTCAGCCTGGGTATCCTTATTCGTTTGAATATCCGGTATATGCAACGGTGGTAAAAGACAGTGCTTTTTTTGGAGCGGCAACAGAAAATCCATGGTGGATTAATATTGATTTCCCTCAGTTTAATGGAAGGATATATGTGAGTTATAAGGATATTGGAAAAAATAAATTTGATACACTCATTAAACATGCATTTACCTTAACTGGTAAACATACATCTAAGGCCTATTCTATTGAAGACTCTTTAATTAATACGCCGAATAATGTGCATGGGATGTTTTTTTTAGTAGGTGGAGATGTTGCTACGGCTAATCAATTTTTTTTAACAGATACCACCAAACACTTTCTCCGTGGGGCATTGTATTTTGATGCGACCCCTAATGAAGACTCATTGGGAATAGTGAATAAGTTCTTAATTGAAGATGTGCGACATTTGATTAATACGTTTAAATGGCAAAAAAAATAATAAACATTTTTGACTAATTGAATCAAGTGATCAACTAAATTATAAAAGCGAAAATTTAAAACCGGCGATGATAGCAATTGATAATATTTTAATTAGTGATGAAGTAATAGAAGAACAATTTGTTTGCGATTTAAATAAATGCAAAGGAGGATGTTGTGAAGATGGAGATGCAGGTGCTCCAATGGAAAAGTGGGAAATGAAGAAGTTAGATGAATACTATGAGGTCATTAAACCATATATGACTCCCGAAGGTATTGCAGAAGTAAAGCGGGGTGGTAAATATGTTTTTGATCAGGAGTTTGGTTGGGTAACGCCCACAATAAATGGGGCCATTTGCGCTTACGGATTTAAAGACGAACAAGGTATTATTAAATGTGGCATTGAACAGGCGTATAATGATGGCAAATTGGATTGGAAAAAGCCGGTGAGTTGTCATTTATTCCCCATTCTTGTAAGAAAAAGCAAACGAGATCCGGATGTAGAATATGTTAATTATCAGCCTCGTGAGGATCTATGCAAAAGTGGTTGTAAATTGGGAAAAAAATTGAAGGTTCCCGTTTATGTTTTTTTAAAGGACGCATTGATTAGAAAATATGGGGAGGAATTTTATAATACCTTATCTGCTACTGCTGAGCAGATCAATAAAAAATAAAACATTAAACAATGAATAATACTGCTGCATCATTTATTGCTAAGAGTACTATAAAAGCTGCCGATTTAGAACACAGAAGAAAAATAAACTTTAATATTGGCAAGTATAATGCTGCTGTCATTGAAGGGAAAAAACAATTTCCTGATTTAATGCAGACCAGAGAGGTTGCGAAAAATAAAAAGTGGAATGCAATAGAAAATCTGGATGTATATCTGGAGGAATTTGAGCAAAAAATTACAGCGAGGGGTGCAAAGGTACTTTGGGCCGAAAATGCAGAACAGGCAAGAGATTATATTGGAAAAATATGTAGCGACCGAAATTGTAAAACATTGGTAAAAAGCAAGAGTATGGTTACGGAAGAAATTCATCTGAACCCATACCTGGAAGAACGTGGAATAGAAAGTGTAGAAACCGATTTGGGTGAATACATTCAACAACTAGATGGTGAGCCTCCCTATCATATTGTAACCCCTGCCATGCATAAAAGCAAGGAAGACGTAGCTCGTTTATTTGCCAATAAGCTGGGAACCCCAGCAGGGTTAACGCCTGAAGAATTAACATTGGTGGCAAGAAAAAAATTAAGAGAAAAATATGTGGAGGCAGAAGTTGGGGTTACAGGCGGCAACTTTATTTTACCCGATATTGGCGGAATTGCGATTACTGAAAATGAGGGGAATGCACGATTAAGTTGTGCCTGGCCTAAAACACATATTGTAGTAGTAGGAATAGAAAAAGTAATTCCATCGGTGAACGATTTGCCGATGTTTTGGCCATTATTAGCCACATACGGAACCGGACAGAAAGTTACAGTATATAATTCCATTATATCCGGACCACGTCAGCCAAATGAAACAGATGGGCCAGAAGAAATGTTTGTTATTTTATTAGATAATGGCAGAACCAATATGTTGGCCAGTCCAAAAGCAAGAGAGGCCTTATATTGTATTAGATGTGGCTCATGTTTAAATGCTTGTCCTGTTTATAAAAATATTGGAGGACACTCATACGAAACTACTTACAGTGGTCCTATTGGCAAAGTAATTACACCTTATTTGAAAGGGCTGGACGAATACAAACATTTAAGTTATGCCTCTTCATTATGCGGTAACTGTACAGAAGTTTGTCCGGTTAAAATCAATTTGCATGAGTTATTACTCGATAACCGACATGAAGCAGTTAAAGAGGGCGACAGCAGTTTAGCAGAACGAATTGCCTGGAAAGCCTGGAAAACGGCGAGTTTAAACAGAGCTTTATTAAATACCGGAAATGGCAAACTGAAAAATTGGATTGTAAATAAAGTATTTAAAGGTTGGACAGCACACCGATCTGAGCTTGATTTTAGCAGTAAAACATTTAATGAAATGTGGAAGGAGAGAAATGGGTAGTCAGTAAAATAGGCGCATGTTTTATAAGGGAAAATCTTACCAATCATGCAGGATACTTGGTTATTGAATCATTAAAATTGAAAAATAAATAGTATGAAGAAGTTGTATGCGATCATTTGTTTTGTTTTATTGAGTGGAATAATACAGGCTCAATCTAAAAAAGAAAAAACAATTCAGGCAGCCGTTAATCAACTAGTCAGTGCTATGATAAGTGGCGACAGAAATGCATTAGAGCAGGTTACTTCCGAACATTTAAGTTATGGTCATTCTAGCGGACAAGTAGAAGGTAAAAATGAGTTTGTAGAAAAAATTGCCAGTGGAAAATCCGATTTTGTTAGTATTGATATCACTGAGCAAACAATTGATGTTATACGCTCAACGGCAATTGTACGGCATTTATTTACAGGAGTTACGAGCGATAATGGGAAACTAGGAAATGTAAAATTAAAAATATTGTTGATATTTCAGAAAGAGGGTGGTTTATGGAAGTTGATTGCCCGACAAGCAGTAAAAAAAGAATGATGGTATTGCCGAGTTTAAATTATAATTTTTTTGAAAGCAAACAGGGAGCGCATAAGGAATTACCTGCAAAAGTATTACAGTTTGGTACAGGTGTATTGTTGAGAGGCTTGCCGGATTATTTTATTTACAAAGCAAACCAACAAGGTGTATTTAATGGAAAAATAGTAGTGGTAAAATCAACAGATTCGGCAGGATTAAACGAATTTGATCAACAAAATAATTTATTTACACAATGTATACGAGGGGTTTATAGTGGAGACCACATTGATACTAGTTTGATAAATAATTCGATCAAAAGCGTATTATCTGCTAAGCAAAGCTGGCAAGATATTATTGCTTTGGCTCAATCGCCCCAACTTGAAATAATTATTTCTAACACTACAGAAGCTGGATTGGTATTAGATACCAATGATTTAATTACTAAAGAACCTCCTCATTCGTTCCCTGGAAAATTATTGGCATTATTAGTAGAACGATGGAAATATTTTGAAGGAGACACATCGAAAGGCTGGGTTATATTGCCAACAGAATTGATACCGGATAATGGAAAAGCATTAAAAGAAATTTTATTAACCTTATCCAAAATCAATCAACTCTCCGATGCATTTATAGCGTGGTTAATTACTGCAAACGATTTTTGCAATACATTGGTTGATAGAATTGTTCCCGGCAAACCAGATGAAAAAGAGTTGAAGGAATTGGAACTTAAGTTAGGGTATAGCGATAGTTTATTAATTAGCAGTGAGCCTTTTGCTCTATGGGCAATTGAAACCAACAAAGCTGCAACAAAAGAAAAATTGTCATTTGCTTTGATTGATGATAGTGTTGTGATTGCACCATCCATTCTAAAATACCGGGAACTCAAATTAAGATTGTTAAATGGAACACATACATTTTGTTGTGCTGTTGCATTGTTAGCTGGTTTCGAAACGGTAATTCAAGCCATGCGTGATGCAGATTTTAAAAAATTCATCCAAAAATTATTGAATCAGGAATTGATCCCATCAGTAGTGAGTGATACCATAACGCATGAAGAAGCTACCCAATTTGCTAATAACGTATTGGAACGATTTGCAAATCCATATATATTACATAAGTGGAGTAGCATATCAATGAATTTTGAAGAAAAAATGAAAATGAGGAATGCTTATTTAATTGATCAATATGCAAAAATCAATTCAGCCCCATCAACATATATGGCTTTAGGATTTGCTGCATTTTGCTGCTATATGCAAATCAAAGAAAATAAACATATTCATTTCAGTGAATATTTTACTGATACCTTGTTTAAAACACAGGTAGAAAAAGGAATAGCAGCTATTACTGAAAAAGGAATGAAAAGCTGTTTAGCAATATGAGTCAAAAGATTTAGCCATCATTGCTGTTGATTTAATTTTATAGGAACTCAGTTATGATAAAATAGGGTATTATATTTTAGCTATTGCAATGAATTGATGATTTTATTCCATGGAAATGTGGAGTGAGTTTATAAAGAAAAATAGTAGTTTGTATGAAACCATTTTTAGATGAGCATTTTTTATTGAAATCAAATACTGCTCAATTATTGTATCATACGTATGCAAGTAAAATGCCGTTGATAGATTATCATTGTCATTTATCACCACAACAAATAGCGGAAAACATTCATTTTAAAAACATTACCGATGCTTGGTTGTCGGGCGACCATTATAAGTGGCGGGCTATGCGATCAAATGGTGTAGATGAATCTTACTGTACAGGTACTCAATCGGATGAAGCTAAATTTTATAAGTGGGCAGAAACGGTTCCATATACCATGCGCAATCCTTTGTATCACTGGACCCATTTAGAATTGCAGCGCTACTTTAATGTAAATACGCTTTTACATGCTAATACTGCGGCAGAAATATACAGCACTACATCGGCTATGTTGCAAGAGCCTTCCTTTAGTACACAAGGATTGATCAAAAAAATGAATGTGCGGGTTATTTGTACAACCGATGACCCGATAGATTCGCTACAATATCATCAACAAATAAAAGATGCCGGTTTTGAAGTGAAAGTATATCCTGCTTTTAGGCCCGATAAAGCGATGGAAGTAAATAATACGGCACTGTTTGTTGCATATGTAAAAAAAGTTGAAGCAGTTACTAACTCAAACATTACCACTTTAGAGGATTATTTAAACGCATTAAAAAAACGCCACGATTTTTTTGCAACGATGGGCTGTACAGTGAGTGATCATGGATTAGAAGAAATATATGCGGAAGATTTTACCCAAGCAGAAGTAAATGCCATATTTGTAAAAGTTAACAGTGGAAACACATTAGAACTTGCCGAGCAAAGAAAGTTCAAATCATTTATGCTCATTCAATTTGCTGAGTGGGATTCTGAGAAGGGATGGATTCAACAGTATCATTTGGGTGCTTTGAGAAACAATAATGCTAGAATGATGAAGGCATTAGGGGCAGATACAGGTTGGGATAGCATTGGTGATTTTTCTCAAGCTGCGGCGTTGGCAAAATTCTTGAATAAATTAGATCAAAATAATCGGTTAGCTAAAACCATTGTGTACAATTTAAACCCGGCCGATAATGAAGTAATGGCTACGATGATAGGAAATTTTAATGATGGTTCTGTTGCAGGTAAAGTTCAATTTGGCAGCGCATGGTGGTTTCTAGACCAGAAAGATGGCATGACTAAGCAAATAAATACATTAAGTAATATGGGGCTTATAAGCAAGTTTATAGGCATGTTAACCGATTCGAGAAGTTTTTTATCATATCCTCGACATGAGTATTTCAGACGATTACTTTGCAATATCTTTGGAACAGAAATAGAAGAAGGAGAATTACCGAATGATATTCCATGGATTGGTCAAATAATTCAAGATATTTGTTTTAATAACGCCAATGAATATTTTGGTTGGAAAGCACCCTTGTAAAATTGTATTATGAGCGTATTAAATAGTTTTAGTTTAGCCGGAAAAACGGCACTGGTAACCGGTTGTAATAAAGGGATTGGTTTTGCTATGACGCAGGCACTTGCAGAAGCAGGTGCCAATATTATTGGTGTATCTAGTGGGGGCGATTTTGCAGCAATTGAATCTGCGGTACAATCACTAGGAAAATCATTTACGTATTATCAGGTAGATTTAGGAGACAGAAATCGGTTGTATGAATTGATCCAATCCATTGATAACGTGCAGATAGATATATTGGTTAATAATGCGGGCATCATTAAAAGAGCACCTGCAGTAGAACATTCGGATGAATACTGGGATGCTGTAATGGCTGTAAATTTAGACGCACAATTTATACTCTCCAAAGCCATCGCTAAGAAAATGATGGAGCAAGGAAAAGGAAAAATTATTTTCACTTGTTCATTA